>NZ_JACJOY010000108.1:0-47215 GCF_014695815.1 Trichocoleus sp. FACHB-6 | reverse complement strand
GCCGCTATGGATGATGATTATATGATTCAAGTTCTCAGTTCTTGTTTTCTTGACCCTACCTTAGATTCTTCTGATTCCTTGTGTCAAGCCTGATTAAGATGCTCTTACCCTGCCTTTTAAAGGGGGATTTAGGGGGAGCGCTGAGTGAGAAATATTACAGATAATACCTTTTCAAACACCCTCTAAGTAGCTCCTGAAAATCGGGTTTTCTGACCCTCTAAAAGTTTAATATGTACTTTTGTAACGGCATGCGTAATTTCCCGGAGCTGTCCCTGATAAGTCATCAGAAGTCGGCAAATTTTATCTTGGCAATATAACCCAAATTTTATAGGGAAACGCCAAGAGTATTCTTGTGGACTTCAAGATGAAACACTCCAATTTATGTCAATAAAAGCTGCTGAAAGATGTGAGAACTAATTCCACACTTTCTGTAAGCACAACCATGATTTCTTTAAATAATGAGGTGAACATAGATGGCTGTTATTTCTGGCGCACCTGGTAACAACAACGATCTTCTTATTGGTACTAATGAGAGCGATCAAATTTTTGGGCTGGATGGCAATGATGGCATATTTGCCCTTAATGGAGATGATTTTGTATTTGGTGGTACTGGGGTTGACATTATTATTGGTGGCGGTGGTAACGACTTCCTGTTTGGAGAGGACGGCAACGACGTAATTTTTGGGGACTCTCAAGTTTTTGGTGTAGGTGGAAATGACTTCATCAATGGTGGTAATGGGTTCGATGTTCTATTTGGTGAAGGTGGAAATGACTCCCTTTTTGGCGAAAACGGGGATGACACTCTCAATGGTGGAGATGGCGATGACAACCTGAATGGTGGCGAGGGGGCTGACAATCTAACTGGGGGTGCTGGCAATGACATCCTCGACGGTGGTTTTGGTGATGACTTCCTCAACGGTGAAGCTGGGAATGACCGACTATTTGGTGGCGATGGATTTGATGTTCTATTTGCTGGTGAGGGGGATGACTTAGACTCTATTACTGGGACAATATCCAGTGGTAACGATGTTGACCTGTTCCAGATCTCTCTGAGTGGCGAGGAAGATTTTTTTGCCACAACAGTCGGCGGCGCTAATTTCGACACGCAGTTGTTCCTCTTCGACGAGGATGGCATCTTAGTTGCTCAAAATGACGACTCTAGCGGCACCCTTCAATCCACGCTTCCTGCTTCAACACTAGATTCCGGTACCTACTTTCTAGCAATCTCCAGCTTCAATAACGATCCAGTGGGAACGCCACCTGTTTTCCCCGGTGGTGGTGGCGGTACTGGGAGCTACACGATAGATTTAGCTGGGGTTCAAGTTCAAGCTGCTACTTTTAGCTTAGGTGCATCTCCTGAGGGTCTTCCGTCGGGGACATCCATATCTTTTGGCAACGACCTAGTTGCTATTGTTCAAGGGGTTTCGCCTTTAGACCTAAATCTAAATAGTAGTAACTTCAATTTCGTTTAGCTCCAGGGCGTTGCACATTTAATAGCATTCTTGCAATAGGTGAAAACAACCAAACTCAGTATCTTTGTAAACAGGGGAAGTAATAATCATTTGTGCTTCTGCTGTTAACGAGGAAAGTTAGATAAGGGTTATTCAGGTACTTTTGCAAGAAGTCTAATAGTTTAATTTTATAGGTTGGGCAGAAGTCCAATCTATAAAATTTTAATAAATATTAAATAAATACTTTCTACTTAGGTTAAGCCGAAGGGCTGTTTAAGCTTAAGGTATTTTATGTATATGGGAGTCCTATTTCATTTGTAAATTGTAGGGCAGGCATCCTGTCTGTGGCAGGCTACAAACGAAAAAATAATTCATAAATTCTTTAGGAATACTATAGCTATTTACGCCAAAGCGGTAGCGCATCAGCGCATCGCATACAACTTCAGCACGAAATGCCGCAGATGGCTTCGCGGCGACAGGCGAAACCAGATAGCGATCGCAGGTTGCATCAATACTAACGGAGTTTCATCTTGTTGTACTGTTCGCGCTAATTTGTCGATGGCATAACGAAACCAGCATACAGTTAATCGGCTACTAGGTTCTGCGGCTTGTAACCAAGCTTTTTCGTAGCGCAGCAAATCCACAACCCAAGGCGGATCGATGCTTTCTAGCTGAGTAACTTCGATGAAAGTGGAGAATGCGATCGCATCCTCCAGATGTTTTTTGATTCCAGTGGGTATATAAGTCTCAGCGTATCGCCAAAATAACTCAGCAAAGCCTTTACCCAAAACGGAGTACGTCAAAGGTAGCAGTTCGCGCACTTCTCCCAACCGCTTGCGTTTCAGCGAACTGGCGAAAAGGTTAACCTGTTGTGGAGATAATTTAGCCAGCTGCTGTGCTTCATCAGAATTAAGTCCCAACTCTTCACCGACTGCTTGCGGATTGGCAAAAAAACGCGATCGCAACACACTATTAGTGTAAAGCTGGGCTAAAGTTTGCTGTGTTTGAGCTAATCCCATCGTCTATAACGCTTTCCAATTTTACGCGCCTCTTCCAATTCAGCGGAAAGTTCAGCAAAAGGCGGTAAGTTTTCATCCCGTTCTAGCACAATCCCTTTAACTGGAACTTTGGCGACAACTTTATCCATAAGTTGCCAAACTTCCTTCGGTGTCGAGTGCGAATGGCTATCAATTAACACGCCATTATGCCAATGTCCGCCCACAAAATGCAGTTGGACAATTCTTTCTAAAGGTAATTGCGATAAGAAATCACCAACATCGTAATTATGATTTACAGCATTGATATGCAAATTCGTAATATCCAGCAACAACCCACAATCAGAACGTTCTACCACTTCAGTTAAAAACTGGGCTTCCGTCATCTCTGCGCCGGGAAGTGTCACCATATAGGTGATATTCTCTAAAATTAATGGCACGTCAACATAGCGACGCACTTGCTCAATGTTGCGGCAAAGAACTTCTACCGCTTCGTGTGTATAGGGTAGCGGTGATAAATGTCCGATATCTACTCCACCCGCTTTTGTAAAACAGATGTGTTCGCTCCACCAAGGCGGATTGAGTTGTTTAATTAGTGTTGCCAGTTTCCGTAAGTAATCTGTATTCAAACCTTCAGCACTACCTAGCGACAGATTAATTGCGTGGGGAATAAGCGGGAAGTGATCCGCCAATAGTTCTAATTCTTGCTGTTTTTGGGGTGGCGGATCTAGATAGTGTTCGGCAACAATTTCTAGAAAGTCAACTTGTTGTTGATGCAAAAACAAGTCGCTACGCAAGGGTTCTCGGAAACCTAAGCCGATGCCTAGAGTGGGTAGATGGGACATAGAATAACCACGGAGAGACAGAGAACGCAGAGAAAAAGCTGTAGAAATTCTACTGGTTTCCAGGCTCAACTTGGAAACGAGATAAAACTGGGTAGATGGGACATAAGATAATAAACCGCAAAGACGCATTAGCGTAGCCATGCGCGTTAGCGCTATAGGACGCGAAGATAAGTCAAAGAGAAGCTTCTGATGGCTTCTTATCCTCAGCCGCCGCATCCACCACAACCACCACCACAGCCACCACCGCAACCAGCACCACAGCCGCCGCTATCTCCACCACAACCACCGCCACCACTAGCTGCTGACAGATGGAACATTTTCTCAAATTCAGCATAGGGGGTTGCTGATAGCATCCCTACACCGAAGATGGCTACAGGCAGTAACAGGCCGAAGTCTGCCCCACTAGGGTGGAGGATGGAAGCTTGCCACTTCAGGCGCTCAAATGTTTGCTGTAGTCGCTTGAGATAAGCTTGTCCGCGTTGACTCAAGCGGAGTGGTTTGCAGACAACGGCCAGGGTAATCAGCGAAACAATGCCCAAGACGATGAGAAGCACAACATTCGTATATCCCTTCGCCAGCGCCACTACGAGCTTGTAGCTGCCTAAACCCAGGATAATTAGCACTCCTTTCCAACTAACGCGCTGTGCTATCTGTTTTGTTTCATCCGGACACAGCAGTTTCTCATTTTGTAGCCGCTGTTCGTAAACTGTACAGTGCTGCTTCACTGTGGTAGGTAGCGATGACTGGAAGATTTCCTGGGCTTTGTGAGAAGAAACGAACCAGCGAAATACATCGCGCTCTATTACAGGCAGAATTAAAGGATCTGGATGATTGCGTGCTTTTTCTAAGCGATCGCCTGTAATCTGCAAGTAACCGCGCCCTGTTAAATTTAAAAGAGCCAATCTTATAACTTCATTTTCTCCACCCCTCATGTAGGCAATTTCGTAGGGGTCGGGGTCGGCAGGAACTAAGGGCAAAGGTAAGTTTGCGGTCTGGTCGGAACTATGGATGCTCAACCCGCAAATTACTATCGTCACTCCGCTAACAAAGGCATAAAATAGCAGGAAGTACGGGCCATACATATCTGCAATTGGGTTGGCTAATGGGTTCCAGATTGTCACAACCACTAACAAAGCCAAGATACTAATTAGTAGCTTATCCATTACTAACGATCCTTCTTGCATTTGGATAGTTATTTCCGCGCATTTCTACAGTGTTAGGTTGGGCTTTTACGGAAAATCTAAGCAAGTTAAATTTGTAAACTTTAGTGAAGCGGTATAGATATTTTGTTAGGTCTTCCTCAGCCCAATCTACAATTCTCTAAGAGGCTAATTTTGTAAATTTTTTAGTATAAATAAGTAGAGCGTTTCTCAGTTGGGTGGAATATATCGCAGTTCTGACGTTCAGCCCATGTTGGTAGGGACATCGCATTGCCATGTCCCTAGAGATGTATCGTACCCAACCATTGAATTGCTATATATATTATTCCAGGCTTTTGCCACAATTTTTGCAGAATCTAGCATCTGCATCATGGGTTGATAAACCGCAATTATTACACAGTCTTTCTACCTGATTTGTAGTTTTAACTAATCGTTTAATTAAATCTCCCAACTGCCAAGGGATTAGAGCAATTCCGGTAAAAATCATTAATACTGTTAGCAGGCGACCTGCTTCGGAAATTGGGGTAACGTCGCCAAATCCAACAGTTGTCATCGTCACTACCGAGAAATAATAAGCATCTAAAAACGTACTAAAGACTTTAGGATTTACTGGATGCTCGACTTGATAAATTAAGCCAGAGTAAACAAAGACAATGGCAAATAAAGTAAATAGTATTTGGGCGAAAATTACGCTATCTTCAGAAGTGATGCTGCCTAACAAAGTTTTCCCTTTGATAAATCGGATGAGCCGCAAAATTCGGAACCAGCGAAATATACGGATAAAGCTGATATCTACTATGCCTAAGAAAAATGGTAATATAGCTAGTAAATCAATAATTGAATAAAAACTAATAAGAAACTTTTTCTTATCATTGGCATACCCCAAACGCAACAAATACTCCCAGGCAAAAAGGAGTAAGATACAAAAATCTATAGTTTCAAGATTTAATCGGACATAATTTGGTATGGGATAAGTTTCTATAACAAAAATGGCTGAAGACAGTAGCACCAGTCCGGTAATGATGAGATTGAAAACTTTTCCGGCGGGGGTTTCAATGTCTTCTAGGTAAAATGCAATCCTTTTGGGCAGTAACATGTAATTAAGAAAGCTGATTTTTAAAGAGCAACGCAACACCTCTACAATAACGAGTGTGGTTTCAAGAGTAGAAAAGCCAAAATGAAACGCGATCGCATTCCCCCCGGCCCCGGTCAAGAATCAGTATGGGATTATCCGCGTCCGCCGCGTCTGGAAGAAACTCCCAAGCACATCCAGATTGTCTTCAATGGCGTAGCGATCGCAGATACCCACAAGGCACAGCGGGTACTAGAAACCAGCCACCCGCCCGTTTACTACCTTCCTCCGGAAGATATCAAGATGGAATACCTGGTGGGGGCAACTAAGGGTTCATTTTGTGAATGGAAAGGGAGTGCTATTTATTACACCGTCTCAGTTGGCGATAAACAAGCACCGAACGCAGCCTGGGGTTATCCCAATCCCACACCAACCTTTGCAGCTATTAAAGACTACATAGCCTTTTATGCCCAAATGATGGATGCTTGCTATGTCGATGGTGAAAAAGTGCAGCCGCAGCCTGGGGGTTTCTACGGCGGTTGGATTACCAGCGATATTGTAGGGCCATTCAAAGGCGAACCGGGAACCTGGGGCTGGTAGCGATCGCAAAATCTAGTAAGGCGCTATCTGAAGTGAAAAGTGCCTAACTTCAATTACCTTGAAAATACACTAATTCAAAACCAGCCCACAGCGTTGCCCTTCTTGTTCTAAAATGCCCTTGTCAAGAAGGATATGCTTAAAGTATGACGAATCAACAATCTCCCATCCCCGTTGTTGTCAACGGTGCAGCTGGCAAAATGGGACGCGAAGTGGTCAAAGCCGTTGCACAAGCCAAAGATATGACCCTCTTGGGGGCAATAGACCGCACTCCGGAACATCAAGGTAAAGATGTTGGAGAAGTGGCAGGCTGCGGCCCTTTGGAAGTGCCGATTGTCAGCGACTTACAAGGGATGCTGGTGCTGGCGACACAGGAAAGAGAACAGGGAGTGATGGTAGATTTTACCCATCCAGACTCAGTTTATGAGAACGTGCGGAGTGCGATCGCTTACGGCATTCGTCCCGTAGTTGGCACCACCGGACTGAGTGTAGAGCAAATTCAAGACCTTGCCGACTTTGCCGACAAAGCCAGCACAGGTGCCTTGATTATCCCTAACTTCTCTATCGGCATGGTGTTGCTACAGCAAGCCGCTATCCAGGCATCCCAATACTTTGACCATGTTGAAATTATCGAGTTACACCACAACCAAAAAGCCGATGCCCCTAGCGGTACGGCTCTTCAGACTGCCCAATTGTTAGCTGAACTCGGCAAAACCTTTAACCCCCCATCGGTAGAAGAAACTGAAAAGCTACCAGGTGCCAGAGGTTCTCAAGCAGAGGAAGGGATTCGCATCCACAGCATTCGCCTACCTGGTTTGATTGCCCACCAAGAAGTTATCTTTGGAGCATCTGGTCAAATTTATACTCTGCGCCACGATACTACAGACAGGTCGTGCTATATGCCTGGTGTTCTACTAGCCATCCGCAAAGTTACTCAACTCAAATCTTTAGTTTATGGTTTAGAAAAGATATTGTAAGTAGCTAATCGCAATTAGCAATCCTTCAACTAGCAATTCTCCAATTAGCAATTAGCTTTCCTCATGTTAGTCCCATTAACGCGCCAGAAATTTGAAGAGTTGATTCCCGTTATCGCCACAGGCCCGCAGTATGCGTACTACTGGGGTAAGTTTCAGGAGTTTTTAAAGCGACTGCTGATTTCAGTCCTCGTCGTTGTGGTGGTTTCACTCTTAGGTAATTTTGTTTTGGGCGAACAGTTGGGTTGGATAACCTTTTTCTTGGGAGTAATAGGTGGTCTTTACTGGCTGTGGGGGCCCATCTACTCGGCTAGTTTGCGGAATGTTTCCTATCGTCGCTACCCTTACAGTGGATTTTGGCGGGGTGAGGTATTGGATGTTTTTGTCACAGAAGAGTTGATTGGTGAGGAGCAAACTGTCAATAATCGCGGACAGCTGGTGATCATTGAAAATCGGGAACGACGGCTGAATATAGAAGTCGGAGACGAAACCGGATTTACTACTCAGATACAAGCCCCCCTAAAGAAAACTCATAAAGCAATTAGACCGGGGCAAATTGCAGAAATGGTAGTGCTATCAAATCAAAAAGATTTGGGACGCATTGCCAAATTTACAGACATTTATCTTCCAGATGAGAATCTGTGGGTAAGCGACTATCCTTACTTGCAACGAGGTTTCTTTGTCGATGTCAGCCGTCAGTTGCAGTACGCCGATGATGTTCCCTATCCTGAAGAGCCTAAAGAGCGTACTCAACGGCGTAAGCGATCGCGTCGTCCTTAGTTCTCAAATAAATAATCAGGATAACGCTCGTCATCCCTTTTGACCTTATCTCGAATTATTCAAGGGAAGGTTAAAAAAAAATAGAGTTTCCCAAGTTCCGAAATCGGAAAGTTGATACACAATTAAGGGAACCCCTAACGGAGAAAAGCAATGGCAAAGGAAAAGGGCGGTAGAGAAGCCAAAAAGCCTAAAAAGGAATCTGACGGGACTAAGAAGGAGAAGAAAGACCCGAACAGACATAACGGATTACCAGGTAAGTAATAAGGGCGAAGTTTCGCCTTCACGTTAGTCTCTAGGCTTAGTCTTGGAAATACCTGTCCAGAGTGCGATCGCACTCTGGTTAGGTTTTGTTTGGGAGGCACTGCCTCCTAGCTCTTGTTACCCAGCTTGCACCCGGTAACAAGAGCTAGGAGTTTAGCCTACGCCATTAGGATCTTGCCCGTATGCCTGCCAAGCTAAGTCAACCAATCCATTGACAATCGCCGCAGCTACTACTGCACTGCCCTTACGACCTTCAATCCGAATGTGAGGAACCAGAGAATCTTTCAGCCGATCTTTGGCGACATCCACATCTACAAATCCCGAAGGTGTACCAATTACTAACGCTGGTCTAATTTCCTCTGCCTCAATTAACTCTACAAGGGCAGTGAGAGCCGTCTGCGCCTGACCGACGACAAAAATTCCCTCAGGATAGCGTTTAGCTAGGGTTTCGATCCCCCAGGCAGCACGACTTTTTTCTTTTTGGGGGCGCGTCAGGGCTTCCATACTGCAATACACCGGATTAGCAAAAGTATTCTGGATAGTTGGTGTAATGCCGACTTGCACCATAGGCACATCTACGACAATGGTACTACGAGCCGCTAAAGCTGCTGCACCAGCTTGGAGCGCACGTTCAGAAAAGCGTATTAAAGACATATATTCAAAGTCGGCGGTTGCGTAAATCACCCGGCGGACAATCTCATATTCTGCCGGAGAAAAGATGTGGTCGCCCATTTCCCGGTCGATAATTGCCAAACTTTGGGCATCTGTTACGTGCCATTCCATAGCCATCAGCAAGAAGGGGATGAAAAAGTTATGAGTTATGAGTTATGAGTTATGAGTTATGAGTTATGGGTTATAAATTAATAACTCAAAGACGCGATAAATCGCTGTCTCTACAACTCCTCACTCCTAACTCTTCACTCCTAACTCCTAAATATCACCTTCCACCTTACACCCTTTAGGTTTCGGAAGCCGTAGAGTTACTGATCATTGGCGAGAGGTAAGCTACTAAGGCACCGATCATAAAACCGGCGAAGTTGCGAAACAGAGGCAACCACTCGGAGGTACGAGAGATAACTGGGCCGATGCCAAAGGCAATGAACAAAATTCCCCACAGTGGGGAGAAGATTAAAGCCCACTGCCATGCAAAAATCTGCCCTTCTTTGCGGGGGATAGCGGCAAAGCCACAGATAACTCCACCAACTATGGAGGTAATCAGGGTGAGAATCCACTGCTCTCTGGGCAGTCCGGGGACAACGCGGCAACCACCTTGAACCAGACAGCCTTTGATGGATTCTAAGGATTGAATGATTGACTGGTCTTCGCCGTTTTCGCGGACAAAGTACAGATTACCAAAGCGTGTCTGTAGCTCGATCCAGAAGGTACGAGGCATGAGCTTATAAACTTCATCGCCTACATTAAAGTTGAGGATATTGCCGCCTCTTTGGTCAGCAACTAGGAGGATACTTTTATCATCCAGACCCCAGAAATCTTTTACGGCACGACCGGGGGTGCGGTCATACTGGGTTAAAACTCGCAGTTTCCAGCCAGTTTCAGCTTCAAATTCTTCTATATTTTTGACAAGTGCCTCTTCCTGAATGTTGGTGAGGGCTTTAGCTAAGTCTATTACTGGGGTTGGGGTTTCGGGCAGTAAGTCGGGGTTGTTATAGGCGTGTGCTACAGGAGCGATCGCCCATATGGACATTGCCAAAATAAAGGCGACCAGAGATGCCAGAAGTCGTTTTGGGAAAATATGCGGCATTGGCAATTTGATTTTTTTTATAACGGACTAGTTAGGTAAACTCATTTTTCTTAACACTTGTTTACCTTCCTTTAATACTATGCCATCTAATTGAGTCTCCTCAAATAGCGATCGCCCTCAGATTACCCGCCTTTACCCAGGTGCTTTTTCTCCAGCCGCATCAACCCCATAATCAGCGCCACCCCCACAGCAGCGCCACCCAGGTGAGCGAAATGGTCTACGCCGTCTCTCGCCCCCGTCTGTCCGAACTCGAAAAATACTCGTTCAACAACAAACTGCCCCAGAATCAGCACTTCCAGAATTTTTCGCCAATTCCAGCTCAACTTAATCAACACGCTGACGGCGAACAACCCAAAGACTGCTCCCGACGCTCCCAAAGAATAAATTCCCCCCGGTTGAAAAAGCCAGCTCATTAAACTAGCTCCCAGCCCGCAGATTAAATAAGAGCCAACGACCCCTAAAAGGCCTTCCTCTTCCTCAACTAAGCGACCAAAGATGTAAAGAAAAAACAGATTTCCCGACAAGTGCGCCCAGCTGGCGTGAGAAAACATTGCCGTAAAAAATTGATACCAGGCTGGGTTGGAGTGGTTTAGAGCCAGGGTGCTAGTAAGAGCAATGCCGGGTATATTGCCAACAATAAATATCAGCAGGTTGATTGATATCAGGGCAAAAACACCGTTGTATTGATAATTCCGCCGGGGGGAATGCCGATTATCATCTAACAGCCTGTCAGTGGCGGAATTGGCAGACTGTGAGTTTCTATCGTTTCTCATGATTAAAGAGTGTTGAGTTAGTTGCTAATTCACTGACAAAGCTGCTGATTCCATAGCCCTCTAATCTTCTGAGTCTGGCTGCTCCCGCTCCCATTCCTCATAATGTCCATTGGAAGGAGAGGCGTTGTTAGGTTTAGGGTCTTGATAAGAAGCATCGCGGTAGCCACGCATCCCAACGGCATTTCTGTGGCTTGGTGGCAGACGATCCATCGACCGACGGGCCGAGGTGGGACGCTTGAAGGTTCTCCAAGCCGCCTTGATACCCGCAAAAACGCTCTTGGTGCCAGCTTCGATATTTTGAGCCTGCTTTTTGGCACCGCTGATGCTTTGATCGACTTGTTTAACAACTTGACCAGCGCTTTTAACGCCTTCACCGACATCATCTGTCAAGTCAGTAATTTCCATACCTGTCAGACGAATTGCCTCCAGGGTTGGCGGCAATTCTCGGCGCAGAGTGTCAGCCAACTTTTCTAGACTTCTGGCTGCCCGCGCTAACTCCTGCACTGCTGGCAGTAGCGTGATTAAGACTGCGGTTAAGCTGACGGCAACCAGTAGAATTGAGAGTCCAAGCCAAAATAAGGGTTCAGTCACTTAACGTTCGCCTATCGTCTGTGGTTACAAGAGGACGGACATCAGGTTCTAATTCTGCCCCCGGTGTTTGCTTGAGCGCTTGTTGTTCGCGTTGAGTAGCTTCAATCCCCGCTGCGATCGCTTGCCGCAATCTGATCAGCGTCTCATCCCAGTTTTTCAGTGCTGATTCTGAGAGGCGATCGGCTTGCAACTGCACGCTGGTTGATAAATCTTCTGCTAACTCCGGTAAGGCATCGGCAGATTTTTTCAACAGCTGCCGTGTCTCTCGACCATTGCGGGGCGCAATCAGTAACCCGGTTATTGTTCCGATAGCGGTGCCTAGTAACACACCACCAATAAATGATCCAGATCCAGCACGGTTGTTTGACATCTTCTAGTCTCTATGTCTTATCTCCAATTCTATTCAGTTTTCCCGTTAATACTGATATGTTGCCCACACAACAAGGCAATCGTCCAATCTTTGTTTTGAAGAATTGCCCCAATCTTAAGAGTAGTGGTTTCAACTTCTGCGCCAGAAGCGTAGCCCTGTTGCTACCGATTTCGGCTTACCCCGCAGCCAGAACTTTCTACCCAGACTGAATAATCCTAAAACTTGTTGCACTCGTTGTAGTTGAGGATCGAGTTGCTGATATTGCTGTCCTAGCCGCAATGCCCCCTTTTGACCTTTAGAAATGGCATTGGGGGCATTATGTAGCACTTTGTAGGTGCTGCGTTCAGCGGCAATTATTTTATCTGCTATTTTTGCTAGACGCGATCGCAATTTAACTATTACCCAGGCACTATACAACAGCACCAGCGAGATCAGGACGTTGAAACCCACAGCGATCGCGATCATTTTCCAATTTCCAGGTGACACACCCCTCTATTCTGGCGAATCTAGACGCTGTTTTGCCTCAATTTCTCCCAGCAAACCCTTGTCAGTAGAAATTACTTCGGTGTTGCGAGAGAACGCTTCACTTGTGAAATTGCAGTTAATGCACCAAATGCTAACAGTGCTACTGTCGAGGAACTTTCGGGAATCAAAGCTGTGTTATTCCTAGTTGCAATTGTAAATTTAGTTACTAACCCAGTTGTATCGGCAGTACCAGTAGAAGCACGAGAATCGAAACTAAATACGCGAGATATAGAATCTCCAAAGGTATTTTCCGAATCAAATGCAGTTGTCCTAGTGAAAGAGAAGGTTCTCACATCAAGCAACAAGTTGCCTTGATTTGGGTCATAAAAAAATGGGTTTTCTAAATCAATAACTATATCAAAGTCTTTTGGTTGTTTTGGAGTGCTAATATTCGCACTAGAGAGTAAAAGCTCCCCGTTATAGACTATTGTTTCATCATCTCCAACATTTTCGGCAAAGGTTGTGCTTAAAACATCTGGCAATAAACTGGTTGTGGAAAGATTAATTTGGATATTTGGGATAGTGGATGAAAAAGCATTACCCGCTCGTCCTGCATCGGGACGAAAAGCAATTTTAGTAATCAATCCTGGTTCTATACTTAAAAAGTCAGGAGCTGCAAAAACTTGTTGATATCGTACTCCTAGAGGAGAAACAAGGAAGTTATTAAAAGGGATATTATTATTGCCATTCCCCTCTATGTTAGTCGTCCTAGTTGGAGAGACAATTGTTGCCTCTGCTATATTTCTACTTTCTAAAAGCCCTACGCCAACCACTAAGCTGGCAATAATTGCTACTCTACCCGCGACCCCAGATAATTTGTGGTGACTAACCATTCTAACTTCCTTTCCTTTGAGATAGTGTTACTAATCTTGAACTTGATACAGGAATACGACACACCTCTGAAGAAAGACTTTCTGAATTGACAAATAACAGCCGTCAACTTTTTCTCAAGCTAATACAACCAATACGTTATCAAGTGCAGGCCCCCAAGAACCACCGGATGTATTCAGGCTAAAAAACTCAATAGTTGTCTTGTTAGATTCCGCCATAAACATCCATCTTTTAGCTTCCCAGCCCATATTCGTTGGAGTGCGGCCAGAAATATTAAATGCAAAATTAGTTGATTGCCCTGCCGCTGTTACACCCAACAGCTTAATTGGAGGCGCGCCCAACGGGTTTCCAGCCAGACTAAAGGTAACAACGTAACTTTCACCAGGTACTGTGTCAAATGTTTGTGCAATTCCGCCAGCACCTGCACCGTCAAGATCCAGACTGCGATCACCATTAGCAGCTTGCCATAGTGTGCCTACATAATCAATGGGCGCTCGTGTCACAACCCATCCTTGAATTACTGTTGACCCTGGATTGAGTTTTAAGGATTGTCCTGGGTTAGGGCCGTTTTGGAAGCTGCCGTTGATAATTAGGTTTCTAGTCCGAGTGGCTCTATTTCGTCTTGTAGATTCTGTCGAAACAGTCATATCTAAAGCCCTCATTAAAAAAAAATAAAAACGGTTAAGTCAAAATGCTTATCACTACTAATATTCAATCTCACCTTAATATTCAGCTATCTATAGAAAGAACACTCGATTTTTATTAATCCACCTAAGGGCTGATATTTTAAGGGAACCTATAGCATAGCAATCCTATTTGAGTTCTGATGTCCCAGCACTTCAGATCCCCGACTTCCTAGAGAAGTCGGGGATCTGGTATTCCCGAATCCTTTGGGACTGCTATATTAGTTTTTAGTTTTTTAATAAACCAAAGCCACCTAGACAGGGATAGGTGGGCATTGCCTACACACTCCAGTCGAGGTATAGCTTTGGATTGGTTGGGTGCAATTGTATATTATTCCTCGCGGTACAAGACGAGCGTCTATTTATGGTGCCAAAATCACAAATATGAATACTGCTGAACGCATTGCTACCCTTAATCGCATCCGTAAGCTTAGCCGCCTGATGGATACAGCCATCGGTATTCCAGGGACACGTTTTCGGATTGGTTTAGATCCAATAATTGGTTTAGTCCCAGGCGCAGGAGATATTGTAAGTACAACATTTTCCGCTTATATTATCTATTTAGCTGCTAAATTCCGGATACCGGGTGAAGATTTAAGACGAATGATTTTCAATATTTCTTTGGAAGCTGTCGTTGGCACGGTGCCTTTGGTGGGTGACTTGTTCGATGCTTATTACAAGTCAAATATCCGTAATTTAGCAATTTTAGAAAAACATCTTGAGGCAGTTGAACCAGAAGTTGTTGAAATTGCATCTGAAATGAATCCATTAGACACTAACCCTCTGGGTAAAGTGCTATAGAAATCAGAGATGCTTATTAATACTAGAGTTTAGATTTTGTATTTTTTCCTTTGCCTTAGTTGCTATTGGTGTTTTTAAGTCGATGCCGCGCTTAGGAAAAATATTAAGTATAAAAGTGCAGTTCCTACGTTGATACAAGGATTGGCTGGTTTCACTAGCATCGTTAAAAAATCATAAAATTAATTTTTGCTAATGTTAAACGAATTTATTTTCTAATCTCTCGTTTCCAGGTTCTACTGAGGAATGCTTTGCAAGAGGCGGTTGCGTTAGGCTGACTTGGTTTGTAAAGCATCGAGGTGACAAGTCCTGTGGGCTTATCGGAGAATTATTGGGATTGTCAGGATAGATACCACCACTTCGCAACATTTTCTGTTGCCAACTGAGGTGAGGAAACGAGAAAATAAGCTGAATACAGGCGCTGCGGTAGGTTAACTTGAGATGGAAATCGGGTTTTCTTGGCAATTTAGGCATTGCTACCCGGTAAACTTTTTAAGTAAGTGTGGTTGTTGAGGAGTATAAATTATGCGGCAAATTAATTTCTTGATAATTTTTGCGCTAATCCTTGCCCTGGTTTTATTCAGCTTAGAAAATACTGCACCCGCTGCTATTCAAATTGTCGAAGGTGTGCAGGTGCAAGCGCCCATTTGTATTGAACTGATTCTGGCGATGGGCGTGGGCGCGATTCTCGCTTGGCTGTTTAGCATCTGGACGCGGCTGCTACGCGGGATAGAGTCTGGAAAACAAATGCGCCAGATGCGCTCTAAGGACGAGCGTATTCAGGAATTAGAGCAAAATATTGCCCAACGTCAAGCAGAACTGGAAGAAAAACAAAGTATGTCCCTTAGTGCTACTCTCCAAGAGCAAGATGCACAGACAACAAAAGCCTTTGCACAGTCCATTTAACTTGTTTGGAAAAGGGTCTAGGGGCAAAAGGAGGGATTAGGATATTTCCCAATTCCCCATTCAAAATCCAAAATCCAAAATTCATATGACAGCCCAACCAGCCCAAGAAGCGATCGCCCTCCTCATCGATCTCGCCCAGCGAGGAGAAATTGACCCTTGGGATGTTCAGGTGATTGAGGTAATTGACAAATGCCTATTGGAACTAGAGAAATTGGGCGATAAGCATTCTGGCACCTGTGAAGTAGAACTGTCTCACTCCGGACAGGCTTTTTTGTATGCTTCCATGCTGGTGTTACTCAAGGCGGACACCCTGTTTTCCCAAGCATCAACAGCAGACGATCCCGAACTGGACGACACCGATGCACAAGAGGTTGCTGATGCTGTCAGAAGCTTACCAGTAAAGCTGGAGCGACATTTGCGCCGACGCGGGACTGCTATGCCTCCTTCTAGACGTCGCGTGACGCTGCAAGAATTAATTGACCAAATACAGCAGATGGCAGATGCACTAGAAGAAAAACCTTCTCGCCGTGCTACAAAAGACCCAGTTTATCGGGTTTCCCAGTCTCGCGCCCAAGCTGCCAAAGCGATCGCTGCTTTGGCTCACCAAGAAAATCTTACCGAAACGGCAGCCCAGTTAGACGTGTTTTTGAGCCACTATCGTCCCCAAATGTCACTTGGTCAGGATTGGCTAGAGCTAGAGGAGCTGGTAGAGTTATGGGCAGGGGTGAAGCAACACTCAGAAAAGTTAAACGGTCAGGCATCGCCACCAGAGGCGTATGCTGTGCCAAAACGACATGATCGAGTGGGCGTTTTTTGGGCGCTGCTGTTACTATCAGCTCAGTCTAAAGTAGAGCTAGCCCAAGAAGAGTTCTACCAAGACCTGAAAATCCGTACTCTAGTGACTGGGGACTAGCGACTGGTTGTATTGGTTGTACTGGGAACTAAAAATTCTCTTTTAGCCAATGCCTATCGCCTACAAGGAAACTTGTAGAACATCTACAGAGTCGGTAGATTACAATGTTTGTCCGTCCATCCCTTATTCTTTAAGGGATGGAGATTCAGCTAAATGCAATAAAACTAAAGTGGCATAGGATTGAGGAAAAATATTCATGAAAGCCATGATTCTGGCAGCTGGTAAGGGTACTCGCGTTCGTCCTATTACCTACACCATTCCCAAACCTTTGATTCCGATCCTGCAAAAACCAGTGATGGAGTTTTTAGTGGAACTGCTAAGGCAGCATGGGTTTGACGAGATCATGGTCAATGTCAGCCACCTTGCTAATGAGATTGAAAGTTATTTCCGCGATGGTCAGCGTTTTGGCGTACAGATTGGCTACTCTTTTGAAGGGAAGATTGAAGAAAACGGCGATCTGGTAGGAGAGGCTATAGGATCTGCTGGGGGAATGCGGCGTATTCAGGACTTTTCTCCTTTTTTTGACGATACTTTTGTAGTTTTGTGCGGAGATGCCCTAATTGATCTCGATCTGACAGCAGCAGTAAAGTGGCATCGAGAAAAGGGCGCGATCGCTACTATCGTCATGAAAACCGTCCCGCGAGAAGAAGTTTCTAGCTATGGTGTCGTCGTCACGGACGAGGACGGACGAGTTAAAGCTTTTCAAGAAAAGCCCTCCGTGGAAGAAGCTCTCAGCACTAACATCAACACTGGTATTTATATTTTTGAGCCAGAAGTGTTGAAGTACATCCCCTCTGGCGTTCAATATGACATTGGTAGCGACCTGTTTCCCCAGTTAGTAGCGATGAATGCCCCTTTCTACGCGATTCCAATGGATTTCCAGTGGGTGGATATTGGAAAAGTGCCGGACTACTGGCAGGCAATTCGCAGCGTACTACTGGGAGAAGTAAAAAATGTCGCCATTCCCGGACACGAAGTGGCTCCCGGTATCTACACTGGCTTGAATGTTGCCGTGAACTGGGACAAAGTTGATATTACAGGCCCCGTCTATATCGGCGCTATGACCCACATTGAAGATGGAGCCAAAATAGTAGGCCCCACCATGATTGGGCCAAATTGCTGGGTGTGTAGCGGCGCGAAAGTGGAAAACAGCGTAATTTTTGAATACTCCCGCTTGGGAGAAGACGTGCGCCTGGTAGATAAGTTGGTGTTTGGACGCTACTGCGTGGATAAAACTGGTGCCACGATTGATGTCCAAGCAGCAGCGTTAGATTGGCTAATTACTGACGCTCGTCAGGTGCGACCATCTGAACCCCCAGCAGAACGGCAAGCGATCGCTGAACTGCTCAAAAGAGAGGCCATTTAGTCATTAGTCATTAGTCATTAGTTCATAGCTTTTGACTAATGACTACCTGCTGGGCTGAAAACTTTGTTTAGTAGCAATTGGCACCTTCGGGCAGCCTTGGTAGGGACATGGCATTGCCATGTCCCTACAGATGTATCGCACCCAACCCTTGAATTGCTGTAGTGAATTACTTTAATGCGGGGAGTGTCAACCGTGATGATGGTGATAGCGACTGAAGGCAGGGCCATAGGTAGCTAAAAGGTTTTGTGGAGAAAGGGCAATATCGGGCGTGCCAGTGCAAACGACAGTTTGGTTGAGACACAGAACGCGATCGCAATGTCGGCTCACCATATCAATATCGTGGGAAACCTGCAACACTGTCCAGTTTCGCTCCCGCTTAAGTTCATTTAGCAAGGTATAAAAATCTGCTGCCCCTTGTACGTCCACACCAGCAAACGCTTCATCCAGCACCAGCAGTTGACGAGGCATCACCAAGCAATAAGCCAACAATACTCGCTTTAGTTGTCCGCCGCTGAGAGTGCCGATGGCTTGATGGCGCAGGTGGTAGGCATCCACACGTTTGAGCGCGGATGCGATCGCATCTATCTTTTCTCCATCTTCCCACCACAGCCTTCGCCAAAAGGGTGTATTCCCTTTGTGACTGGGGAGATTCCCATGAAGGCTTTTGCTTTCCTTAACCCATCCCAACCCCACCAATTCCCCAACAGAGATGGGAAAACTGCGGTCAAAAATAAAATTTTGCGGCATATAGCCCAGCAAATGACACAGATGCCCCAATCTTTCCACTGGACGATCAAAAATCTCAATCTTTCCAGCAGTTCGCTCAATCAATCCTAGAATTGCCTGCACCAGCGTACTTTTACCCGCACCATTTGGCCCCACCACTGCTGTGTCAGTTCCAGGCAGCAATTCAAAAGAGACATCTCGCAACGCCAAATAGTTGCCTTGATAAACAGTCAAGCCATCCACCTTCAAAATCGGGTGTTGGCAATTTAGATTTTCTGAATTCACAACTCAACACTCAAAACTTCCAACTCAAACCCAAAATTCCTCTCTTTTAAATCAAGTCTGTAAAATTGCCCATAATAAAAAGACCTCTCTCCAACTTTGTCCCAAGCCATAGTCGCCCTCCTCTACCCCCTCATTCCCCCATTTCGACGGTAGGACACAGGAGGATGCCTTTTATTCGTGAGAGGGGTCGGGGAGAGGTTCCCTGGGAATAATGGGTAACTTACCGGACATGATATAACTCCTAACTTTCCTTACACGCAGCTTCAATAGTTTGCAGATTGTTTCTCATCGCCCTAAAGTAATGATCCGGATCTTGCGGGCCATTTTCCAGAGGATCGATGGGACGCAGGGTTAAGTTTAAGTCTTGGGAAAGACTTTGCAGCAATTTGTTGTCAGTTCCCGGTTCCCCAAGCAAAGCTTTCACCTTATGCTGTTTCACTGCTCCTACTGCCTTTTGTACATCAGCAGGCGAGAGGCTATCTTCTGGAATCTGGACAACCGCAACCTGTTTAAGTTGGTAGCGTTTAGCTAAGTACGGGTAAGCATCGTGAAAGGTGACATAAGTGCAACCGCGATAAGGTTGCAACCGTTGCTGAAATTCTTTGTCTAACCCTTCTAGCTGCTGAATGTAAGCAGCTGCGTTAGCCTCGTAAGTAGTTTGGTTTCCCGGATCGGCTGCGACTAAACCATCCCGAATATTCTCAACTTGCTGTTTTGCTAAGGATGGATCTAGCCAAACGTGGGGATTACCTCCGGCGTGTTCGTGATCGCCTTTTTCTTCGGCGTGGTCGTGGTCGGTTTCTTCTAGGGTTTTAATACCTTTACTTGCCTCAATCTCTTTTAGGCTGCTATTTCCGGCGTTTTTGACTGTTTCTTTGAGAAATTCTTCCAAACCCAAACCGTTTTTCACCAGCACATTTGCTTGCGCGATCGCTTGCACGGCTGCTGGTGTCGCTTGATACTCATGCACTTCTGAACCAGGTGGTACTAAAATATCTACCTGTGCCTTCTCACCAGCAACTGCCTTGGTGAACCAGTACATCGGCAAAAAGGTTGTCACTATTTTTACTGTCTCGCCACTTTTTGCTGCTGGCGGCGAAGCTGTCTGATTTTGAGACTGTGCCGTAGATTCCGCTTGAGTGCATCCATTAGCAGCTAATATCGGCAGCAAAGCTCCCAAAAATAGCCCAATTCTGCCCGGATGATGTCGCATATGAGGGCGTGTCACAATTTTTCCCCTTAACTTGTAAATATCTTTTTTTTGAGAATGAGTCTTGTTCTACTATATGAGAATCAGTCTCATTTTAGTACGATGTTACTGTCGGCGATGAGATTTTGCGAAAGTAATGCCCTAGTGGAGGATTGCAAAATTCTCAAAAAATCAGAACAATTACATTGGTGTGAAAATAGGCATAATTTCTCAGTAGCAACTGATACTTTGCAGTTGAACAGGACAAGCTACGGGCAAAATAAAGAATAAATTTTGTCCATAAGCTGCCTCTAGGCAGTAATGTGGTCAAAAATTTCTGAGAATCTTAAACGGGTGTGAGGAGTTAAAAAAGAATGTTAAAGAGCTTGTGGAATGCTCTGCTGGTAAGCCCAGCTGTTTTGGGTGCGATCTTGTTGATTGGTGCTGGTGCGATCGCGTCTGAAAGCTCAGATGTTATCCAAGGTACAAGCTTAGAGGTTTCAGATGCTAACGCAGATTATAACGTAGCTAATATTACTGAAGATGATGTAAGAGAGGCAGTAGAAACACCGAATTTGGTTACTGACAATCAACCATCAACAATCAAAAGAGTGGTTCCAAGTTCAGAAATTGTGGCTGATAGCAATCAACCATCAACCACAAATGGTGATGTGTTAGAACAAATCGATGTTTATAGCGATCGCGCTAGTGAAGATGCGCTGGAACAGGTGACGAATGTTTCTCAGTTGCGGGACGTGCAACCGACAGACTGGGCGTATGAAGCACTGCGAAGTCTTGTCGAACGCTACGGCTGTATTGCAGGATATCCTGATGGCACATTTCGCGGCAATCGGGCGCTATCGCGTTATGAATTTGCTGCTGGGTTGAATGCCTGTCTGTTACAAATTGAGAAATTGATTGCCGCCAGCACAGCTGATTTTGTCACCAAAGAAGATTTAGCCACCTTGCAACGGCTGATTGATGAATTTGGCACAGAATTGGCGACTTTACGGACGCGAGTAGATAATTTAGAAGGTCGTACCAAATTCTTAGAAGAAAATAACTTTTCCACCACCACCAGACTGGAAGGAGAAGTTATCTTTGGGCTGGCAAGTATCTTAACCGGAGAAGATGCCACAGGCGATGATATTGACAGCGTGACAGTTTTTGGTCATCGATCGCGCCTTAACTTTGAAACCAGCTTCACCGGAAGAGACGTTTTAAGAACGCGACTGCAAGCAGAAGGATTGGGTTCTTTTGCCGAACGTACCCTAACGCCAGAAGGTCAGCTAGCTTTCTCTGGAGAAGCAGACAATGATATTTTTGTCGATGCTTTGCTTTACGCTTTTCCCCTCGGCGAAAACACAGAGGTTGTAATTGCCGCTAATGCTGGTGCTTCAGATGACTTTGCCAGTACCGTCAATTTCCTAGACGGCGACGGTGCAACGGGCGCACTGTCTGCCTTTGGAACGCGCAACCCGATTTATTATCTAGCTGAAGGTGCCGGGATCGGGGTAAGACATCAGTTAGGTAATAGACTGGAAATCAGCTTAGGTTATTTAGCTGGTGATGCTGCGAACCCAGAAGACGATGGAGGTTTGTTCAATGGTCCTTACGCTGCTATAGCACAGCTGCTGATCAAGCCAACCGATCGCTTAAATATTGGCTTAACTTACATTCATTCATACAACAACAATGACACTGGGACTGGCAGTAATCTAGCTAACTTCCAAGGTGGACTTTCTCGCTTCTTTGACCGAGATGCTGGCGGTTCCTCGGTAGGCGATACTTTGGGTAGCTTGGGTTTCAGTACCGGACTCCCCCTAGTCAGCAATTCTTATGGTTTAGAGTTGTCTTGGCAATTAAGCGATCGCTTTGTTATCGGTGGTTGGGCTGGTTACACTAACACCCGCAACCTCTCCACCTTAGGCGGGTTAATTGACCGTGGCGATGTTGACATCTGGAACTGGGCTATTACTTTAGCATTCCCCGACCTTGGTAAAAAAGGCAACTTGGGCGGTCTGATTGTAGGTATGGAACCGAAAGTAACTAACTCCACCATAGATGTAAATCTAGGCGCAGTAGCTCTCTTACCTCCAAATATACCCCTACCCCCAGTTGGAGAAAATGACGATACTTCACTGCACGTTGAAGCGTTTTATCAATATCAAGTGACAGAAAATATCTCCATCACCCCTGGAGTTATTTGGCTCACCGCTCCCGATCACAACTCGCGCAATAATGATATTGTGATCGGTACGATCCGCACTACGTTTACTTTCTAGTCAGTTGTCTGTGGCGCAGGTATTTTGCCTGCGTCCATCGATTCTTTTTTGCCACTAACTAAGAGGATATTTTAAAAGTCCCACTGGCTGTAGCAAGCCGTACAATATCCCCCTTGAAAAGCAGGGGGGTTCATACAACCCTTAGAAAATATCGAAAATTGCAACATTTTGTAGGGGCATGGCAATCAAAAAGCCCCTACCGCTAACCCAAATCAACCTAGTAGCTATGACTAATAACTAATGAATATTATCAGTTTCAAATAATGCCAAAATTTTATCGAAAATGGCATCGCCAGCACGAGTTTCTAGAATAGAATGTGCTAATTTTACAAAAGATAAGTCGAGTCTGTTATCAGTATTAATAAGCTTGCTGGCAGCATAAAAAGTGATGTCATTCACACTTCCTTCATTCGTTATTCCTGTTTGCCATCCAGCCTTATTCCAAGAAAGAGATTTGCCGCGTAAAGTAAACTGAAACCACTCGATATTATCCTCGCGCAGATCCAAAAAGACATCAAAATAAGGCTCTTTAATACCCTGATACCATATTCTTTTGGAACCATTTACTTTGACTGGGGTCAGTATCTTCTGATCGATCCGTTGCAAAGAAGCACCCAGTGCGACAATCTCATCCGCGTCAATAGTAATATTAGTTCGGTGCATAACAGCAAAGTTTAGTAAATTCACCATCATTCGGGGTGTCTGTTACCAGACCGCTAGGCAATTGATAACCAAATTATCCCCTAAACAGGGCATACTTTTAGGATACGAGACTTTTTGCTTTGACTCCGGATGGAGGATTAGTTATTAGTCATTAGTCCCCACCTAATGACTATCGCTTTATCTGTCCTGCTTCAACACAGAGAATTTGGGAAGAATCTAGCCACTGAGCATCAAAGGAACCTAAGTGAGTTGTAGTAATCAGGGTCTGAAAGCGGTCTTGAATGGCATCTAGGAGTTGATTCTGACGATTCAGGTCTAGTTCAGCCAAAACGTCATCAAGTAGCAACAGGGGCGGTTCCCCAACGACTTCTTCAATTAACTTTAGCTCTGCTAGTTTTAGGGCTAATACTAGCGTTCGCTGCTGACCTTGGGAGCCATAAACTCTTGCTGGTGTCTGGTTGATGGTAAATTCAATTTCGTCTCGGTGAGGGCCGACGAGAGTTGTACCTTGGTGCTGTTCGGCGATGCGACGCTGCTGGATTTTTTCTAAAAATGCCTGCTGCACGGCTTCGGGGTCGTCCTTCTCTAAACTGATATTGGGAGCATATTTCAATTCCAGCACCTCTGACCTACCGCTAATGCTAGAGTGCCAAGTTTGAGCTAGAGGAGCCAATCGGGTCAGGACTCTGGCACGTCGGCGTGTGACGCGGGAACCAGTTGTTACCAATTGGGCATCCCACAACGCCAGTTCTGAAGAGTTTTGAGTGTTGGCTGTTGAGTTGTTTGAATCGGACTCTTTTCGGAAAGCCTTGAGCAGGGCGTTGCGTTGCCGTAAAACTTGGTTATATTGCTGCAAAATGTGAGCGTAGACAGGTTCAAGCTGAGTCAGAATGGAATCTACCCAGTTGCGACGCATCTCTGGCGAACCTCGTACCAGATCCAAGTCTAGACTGGAGAACTGGACAGCGTTGAGTACGCCGAGAAAGTCGAGTTGGCGGCGTAAGGTTTCGGAGTTGAGGGATACGGTGCGCCGCGCTTGAGTGCGTAGGGTTAAAGCTAGATCGACTGTACCGTTGGCGCGTTCTAGGGTTGCGGCTATTTTACCTTCCGCCGTTCCCTCGCAAACGAGATCGCGATCGCGCACGGCTCGATGGCTCTTTAATGTTGCTAATAACTCCACCGCCTCCAGAAGATTAGATTTCCCTTGAGCGTTATTCCCCACCAAAATTGTCTTGGGTGCGTCGAAATCGACTAAGCACTCGCGGTAGTTGCGAAAGGAACGGAGGTTAAGGCTTTTGAGGTACATAAATAATGGAAGGATTGCTAATGGCTAATTGCTAATTGCTAGTTGTTTATCAGCAATTAGCCATCAGCTATCATTGTCTGCTTTTGTACCAGCGAATAAACAGCTTTTCCAGTTCCACCCAAACAAACATTAAAGAGCTGAATCCCAGGCAAATACCCAGTTCTTGCAGAGTTAGTGGTGTCGTACCAAAGAAATCTTGCAGGAATGGGACGTAAAGCAGCAGCAGCTGTAACGCCGTGGTGAGAGTCACAGCCCATAGCAAATAAGGGTTAGAGAAGGGGTTTAACTCTATTGTCAGCCTAGTGTTGGAACGAACTGCGAGCGCGTGTCCCATCTGAGCCAGACATAAAGTCGTAAACACCATCGTCTTCCAATCATCGGGAAAGTAGCGGTATGCCACTACCATCAAAGCAATGGAGATAATGGCAAAGATAATCCCTATCCGGATCATGTAAGAACCCAGCCCCCGCGCAAAAATACTCTCGCGAGGATTCATGGGAGGACGGCGCATCACGTCTGGTTCTGCGGGTTCTACGGCGAGGGCGAGAGCTGGTAAACCATCGGTGACGAGGTTCATCCAGAGAATCTGCAATGGCGAGAGGGGAACGCCTCCCAAGCCCAGTAGGGGTGCGGCGGCAATGGTTAACACTTCACCAATGTTGCTGCCCAGAATGTATTTGATAAAGCGGCGAATATTGCTATAAACTGTCCGCCCTTCTTCTGTGGCGGCGACGATGGTGGCGAAGTTGTCGTCTAGTAGTACCATGTCGCTTGCTTCTTTACTGACATCGGTGCCTGTGATGCCCATTGCGATGCCAATATCAGCTTGTTTGAGGGCTGGGGCATCGTTAACGCCGTCACCAGTCATGGCGACGAATCTGCCGCGACGCTGGAGGGATTGGACGATGCGTAGTTTGTGTTCTGGAGCAACGCGGGCGTAGATGTTAACGTCGTCAACTTGTTGATCTAGTTCTTCTGGGCTAAACTTTTGCAACTGTTGACCTGTGAGGACGCGATCGCCTACTTGTGCTATTCCCAAATCTTGAGCGATCGCTTGCGCTGTCAGCTGGTGGTCGCCAGTAATCATCATTGCTCGGATGCCAGCTTGTTTGCATTTGGCTACCGCATCCCGCACTTCTGGACGGGGAGCATCCAGCATTCCCACCAAACCCAGCCACACTAATTTTTGTTCCTCTGTTTCTTCTGACCCTTCCGGAGGAACGTTGTCCATAGGTTTGTAGGAAAAGCCCAGCACCCGCAAGCCAACGGATGCCATTTGGTTATTTTGCTCCAGAATCTGAGTGCGTTGCTCATCCCTCAGAGGCTCCTTCTTGTCGCCCATCTGAATATGAGTACAACGCTCCAGTATTAACTCTGGCGAACCCTTGGTAAACATTAAGTAAGGTGACTGGGAGTTCGCCTGTCCTTTGTCCCCTGCTCGACAAATTACACTCATCCGCTTGCGTTCGGAGGAGAAGGGAAACTCTCTGACGCGGGGCATCTGCCGCAAGACAGGTTCTTTATCCACGCCTCCCTTTCCGGCGAGGACAATCAGCGCCCCTTCGGTGGGGTCGCCCAGAATCGTCCATTGGTCTTTCTCGTGCTGCAACATGGCATCATTGCAAAGCACGCAACCAAGCATCAAGGTTTGCAGATCCGGATACTGTTCTACTGCTACCTGTTGATCGCCTAGATAAAATTCCCCGGTGGGAATATAACCTTCGCCAGCGACGCGGAAACTTTGGGAACCAGTTTCTACCCGTTGCACCACCATTTTATTTTGGGTGAGGGTGCCAGTTTTATCTGAGCAAATAGTCGTGACTGAACCCAGAGTTTCTACTGCTGGGAGTTTGCGAATTAGGGCGTGACGGCGCACCATCCGCTGCGTTCCCAGTGCCAAAGTTACGGTGATTACAGCTGGCAATCCTTCTGGCACCACAGCCACAGCCATCGACAGGGAAACTTCTACGAGGTCTTGCAAGACACCCCAATCCCAACGTCCTGAGCTGAAGCGGCTTTGGATCATGCCGCCCACGATCACTATGGCAACTAAGACCAGAGAACCACTCACCAGCACGTTACCCAACTGGGTCATCCGCTGTTGTAAGGGGGTGTCTTCGCTTTCGACGGATTGCAGCATATCGGCAATTTTGCCGAGTTCCGTCTTCATTCCGGTTCCAGTGACGATTACTTTGCCTCGTCCCTGGACAACTTCGGTTCCCTGAAAGACTAAGTTAATGCGATCGCCTAAAGATGTTTCGTCGCTCAAATGCACTGATGCTTGTTTGTTCACCGCTTGAGCTTCGCCAGTGAGTGCTGATTCCCTTATTTGCAGATTTGCCTCTTCAATCAGCCGCCCGTCTGCGGAAATCTGCACCCCAGCTTCCACTAGCATAATGTCCCCCGGCACCAGCGTCTTGCCTTCCACTTCCACTTGTCTGCCGTCGCGAATGATTCGCACTTTTGGGGAAGACAGCTTCTTCAAGGCTGCTAGAGCTTTCTCGGCACGGCTTTCCTGAAGATAGCCCAATATGCCGTTGAGAACTACAATCAACAAGATGGCAATTGTATCTTTGAAGGGGATTTCGCCTGCGGCTAACTTTCCGCTTCGTAAATCCACCAGGTCTAAAATCCCAGAAATCAGGGCCACCAAGATCAGCATCAACAACATGATGTTTTTGAACTGATCGAGCAAGATTTCCCAGGAACTCCTCCCGGCAGTTTCCTGTAGCTCATTGGGGCCGTACTGCTGCAACCGTTCTTGAGCTTCTACGGTGGTTAGACCAGATTCTGCGTCGCTAGAGAGCAGTTCCAGCGTTTTTTCAACTTCTAAGGTGTGCCAGGGTCTTGCCTGGTCGGGATTTGAATTTGAAGGGATAGATGGAGTCACGGGAAATGTGCTTTAAGACCTACTAGCTCTCAATCATAGGGCTTAAACCTGGTGATTGGATGCTACTTTAACTATGCACTATGAGTTAGCCAGGTACAAAAATCGATAAAGCTTGAGGAATCAGGCGGAATTTTGCTGGCGTATAAGTGGTGATTTCTCCATCGGTATTGATTGGGCGACGTTTATTGGTGTATACCTCTATTTCCTGACTTTGAAGAGTCCGCACACCTGGTAAATCTCCCTGCTGCCCTTGCTTCATTGCTGGTAACAAGGGGATTATTTCCCATGCGCGTTCAATTTCCAAACTGTACAAATCCAGCCGCTGGTCGTTGATTGTTGCATCTTCAGCTATTGTCATGCCACCGCCATAATATCGCCCGTTTCCTACGGCAATTTGAACGGTTTTCACCTTAATTGATTCGCCATTGCTGCGGATTTCTGCCAAAAAAGGACGCGATCGCCCAACTACTCGGATTGCTGTTACTGCGTAAGCCAGAACTCCCCAGCGTTGCTTGATTTCTTTGGTCAGTTGCTTGGTAATTTGTACGCTTAAGCCTAAACTTGCAACATTAAAGAAGTGCTTACCATTGACCCAGCCTAAGTCAATTCGTTGTTGTTTCCCATTTGCAATCACCTGGCAAGCTTCATCTAAAGCTTGAGGAATTGCTAGGGTTCGCGCTAGGTCGTTGGCGGTTCCCAACGGCAGGATGCCTAAAGGGAGTTGCGTGTCAACTATACCGTCTACTGCTGCATTCAAGGTGCCATCGCCGCCACCGATAATGACTAAATCTACGCGATCGCTCCATCGCCGGATAATGTCTGGCAGTTGTTTGGGCTTTTCTGTAGACTCTTCTTGCAAATCAATGCCTAGTTCTTGCAATTTGCTAACAGCTTGAGCTAAAGCCTCTTTTCCGCGCCGTGCGTGGCGATTAACCAGCAACAATGCTCGCCGATTCATGCCTAGTTTTCCATTAAGAGGTAATAATTTTCACAAAATTTTTGAAAGAATAAATCTACCTATAGTTAACTTCTCGCCTGATAATTCTTCTAAAGATACCGCTTTAGGACTTCGGCGGTAGCTTGTCCGGTTTTTGCCCAACTAAATTGGCTGGCTCTGGCGAGACTAGCATCAGATAGACGCGATCGCAATCCTGAATCCGTCGCTACTGCCTGCATCGCGTCAGCGATTTCCCCAACATTGTAAGGATTTACTAAAATTGCCGCATCGCCAGCGACTTCTGGCAACGATGAGATATTCGAGGTAATTACCGGGGTACCGCAAGCCATTGCTTCCAAAACTGGCAAGCCGAAACCTTCCCAGAGACTAGGAAAAACGAGCGCGATCGCTTGATTAACCAGCGTCGGCAACTGGGCAGAAGGAACGTATTCTAGGAATTTTACCCGATTTTTCAGCCCCAGCCGTTCCACTTGCTCTATCAAAATCGGCGCATAACGCTTATCCGCAGATCCAGCCAACCACAACTCGCGATCGCCACAATTAGATAAAGTAGCAAAAGCCTCAATCAGCCGAGTCAGATTTTTGTAAGGATCGTAACGTCCTATGTAAAGAAAATAATTGCTGGTTGGTAAATCAAGATAGCGAAAATGATTCGCATCATACGCTAAAAGAATTGGCGTAATTTTATCCTCTGGAATTTTATAAAAATTCCTAATATCCTGAGCAGTAGCCCTAGAATTACAAATAATATGCTGTGCCTGCCCTAAAACTTGCGGAATGTAGTAACGAAAGTAGAGGCCCAGTGGGGAACCCCGCTTAGGAAAACGCACCGGAATCAAATCATGAACCATTACCACAGAACGACAGCCAGAAAATAATGGCGCTTCTGGAAGCGGCGAAAACAGCAGACTAGAATTTAAGTTTTTGTAAACTTGTGGCAACTGCAACTGTGTCCACAAAATCCGATTAAAATGCCCTTTGGTCCCTTGTTCCGGAGTTAAATTAGGCGGTACTGGATAGCGGCTATAGTTACTCTTCCATACTCCCTCCTGTTTCCCAGGCTCAACCTGTGAACTAACTAAGGTAGGCTCAGCCTCCCCATTATTAAGAATATTATTAGCTATTAATAAAGTTGGATTGAGATGCTGTAAATAAGGAAAAATATTAGCAGCATAAGTAGCAATCCCAGTCGGCTTAGAAAAAAGAAAAGAGAGATTAATCAGCAATTGACTTGACAAATAATTCTCCATTTGTAGGCTGGGTTGAGCGACGAAACCCAACAAAGGCATAAATTATACCATTTTACTTTATGCCTGCAACCGCTCCTTCTGTCGCCCCTTTTAAAGCAGGTTAAAGGGATTCTAAATGTGGCATTACTCATAATAAATTGGTAGGTTGGGTAGAGCGTAAGCGAAACCCAACAAAACCATGATAAAGTCTAAATTGGTAGGTTTTTGTTTGTGACTTAAAACAATAAATTATACGCCTTCAATGTTTCTCTAGCAGTTCTTTCCCAAGAAAACATTTTAGCTCTTTCCTTACCCTTTTTAATCAATTCGTGGCGAAACTGAGAATCACTAATTACCTGTAATATTGCCTCCGCCAACCCCATTGCATCGTTAGGATCTACCAACAACGCCGCATCTCCCACAACCTCCGGCAGTGAAGACGTATTTGAAGTAATAACCGGAGTCCCTAACGTCATTGCTTCCAACACAGGTAAACCAAAACCCTCATAGTGGGAAGGATATACAAAAGCATCAGCCTTAGAATAAAACAAAGCAACCATTTCATCAGATAAATAGTCTAAGTGATGAATCTCGCTTTTAAAAGCAGAACCTTCAATCTCGGTAAATATTGGCTCGTAATGCCATCCCTTTTGACCCACTAAAACCAATTGATGCTCTATTTTATACTTTTGCTTTAAATAATTAAAAGCTCTAATCAAATTAGTAATATTTTTTCTCGGCTCAATCGTACTTACAAATAGTAGATAAGGCTTGGAAAAATCATACTTATTCTCATTATCATCAGGCTGGGAACCCACGTGAGAGGCTGCTTCCTCTCCTTTAGCGAGAATTTTTTCAGCTAACAAATCCGACAAATATTCTGGATAGTAACGACTAGCTAAAGGCGCGACATATACGCGACTTGGGTCTATTTCCAAATATTCAACTATATCTCTCTTAGAACTTTCCGAGATAGTTATAACTAAATCAGTCCACTTTAAACATTGGCGGACACGGTTGGCATATTCTTTTACAACTGAGTTTATATATTGTGGATACTTAATAAACGTCAGATCGTAAAGAGTCATTACTTTTTTACTTTTTTTACATGGATATACAAAATAATTTGTTCCATGAATTACATTTGGATAATTGAGAGAAGGTTCAAAATAAGATTGAAATATTTTTGGAGATGCTAAAAATAAAGGGTTAGAAATTCTTACAGGCAAAGGCATTACGTAAAGGTTGGAATACTCTGCCAGCAGTTTAGGACAGGATAAGTTGCCACGCAGCCAATTTTTCATGCCCGGCTGGTAAACAATGCCTAGTTGAAAGTGAATGTCACCCTGATTTTGTAGCAGATAAAGGTAACGAATTAGATTCGCGACATAAAGACCAACTCCGCTTGGTTTAGGCTGTACAGGAGTACCGTCAATTACAACTTTTAGCATCCAGTATTGGTGAGTTTTTTCAGGTCATGCTCAACCATTAATTCAACCAATTGCTCAAAGGAATACTGAGGTTTCCAATCTAGCTGAGTTTTAATTTTTTCAATGGAACCAACTAACTGCACTGATTCATCAGGTCGATAGAAAGCCGGATCTACAGATACATAATCTTGCCAATTCAATCCGACACAATTAAAAGCACATTCCACTAAATCTTTAACAGAATGGGTTTCACCACTGGCAATAATATAATCATCAGGTTTCTCTTGCTGTAACATCAACCACATAGCATATACCGCATCTTTGGCATAGCACCAGTCTCGACGAGCTTCTAAGTTGCCTAGTTTCAGTTCTTTTGCCAAACCAAGTTTAATCATCGCAGCTGTGCTGGTGATTTTGCGAAACACGAATTCTGTCCCGCGCCGGGGGGATTCGTGGGTGTAGGTGATGCCGCAGCAGGTGTAAAGATTATACTGTTGCCTATAGTTAATAGTCATCCAATGGGCGTAAGCTTTGGCGACACCGTAAGGGTTGCGGGGGCGAAAAGCGGTGCGTTCGGTTTGGGGGGATTCGTCTGGTTGACCGAAAACTTCGCTGCTGGAAGCTTGATAAAATTTGGCATCTTTTTTGCAGCGACGGATAGATTCTAAAAGTCGAGAAACTCCAAGAGCCGTATATTCAGCTGTGAGGGCTGGCTGTGTCCAAGATAGGGGAACATAGCTTTGGGAGGCGAGGTTATAGATTTCATCTGGTTGAGATTCACTAATAACATCCATTAAGGAAGATTGATCCAAAAGGTCGCCGGAGAGGATTTGGACATTGCCGGAAAGGTGACTGATGCGGTCAAGGTTGCCAGAACTAGAGCGACGTACTAAACCAAATACCTGATAACCTTTTTCTAGGAGAAGTTCGGCTAAGTACGAACCATCTTGTCCGGTTAATCCGGTGATTAAAGCTCTTTTTTGCACTGTCTTTTGTTGGGTTGTCGGTAGTTAACAATACTAGCAAGAGATAAGGTCTATAAGTACCTCGAAATAATAAATATTTTATTTATCCAAAAATAACTTTTTCTCAATAAACTTTGATGTAATTATACATATTAAACTTTATAATTAAAAATTTGTTAACTACTTCAATAAATTAAAATACTTTTCTTCTATCTTCGACCATACATAATTTGTTTCTACAAAACTTTTTCCTTGCAAACCTAGCTGATGTCTAACTTGCTCATCCATCATTTCTATAGCTACCTGAAACTCATCTACATTTGTATACCAAAGCCCGCCTTGCGCTCTCCGAGATTGCCCCACGAGTACCTCACATCTTGCGTTTACTAATACAGCCTTACCCACCGACCACGCTTCTAGCAACACCATAGAAAGACTTTCATAGGGGGACGGCATTACCAGGAGATCGCAAGCAGCTAAAGCATCCCACTTAGCCTGCTCATCCACAAAACCTAGTGGAATGATATCGGGGTGCTTGGCAATTGGCATTGTTGGCTTGCCCAACAACACTAGCTTTCTCATACCAGATTCCTGCTTACGCAACTTGAAAAAATAACTTAAAAGTTCTTCACACCCCTTAGAAGGGTCAATCCTGCCAATATACAACAAAAATGGCTCATAAATGTTGTATTGCTGTCGGAAGCGTTCTGCACTATAAACTTGCGGTGGAACTACTGCTACTCCAGCGACAGGTCCCTTTAAATTAATTTTTGGGAAACGTGCTTTGAGAAAATCCCGTTCTTCCACCGTGTTAAAGACAAAACCACACGGTTTCTCAAAAAACTTTTCCCACATACTCATATAAATGGGCCATTCGTCATGAGCCAAAGGAACCAGATAAGCCTTTTCTGCTACTAATGGCAAAATGAAATAAGTTGTTGCATATAAATATGTAAAGAAAATAAATACATCGTATTCATGCTTGTGCTTCTCAACATAGGCAACCAAGTCAGCCGAAAATGGTCCCTGTGCCAGCATCCACGCTTCTTGCTGTTCAATAGGAACTTCTTTCAATCGAGGATAAAGATTTTCAGATAAATGATTAAATGCTTCTATATTCCGCTGCTTTGTCACTTGGAAACGCCGCACCTTGACACCTGAAATATCTACTACTCCTGGTGAATAGTAATTTTGCCAACTTATGTAGTCTAATGCACAGGTGGTTAGTATTTCTGTATTCCAATACTTGGACATTCGCTCTGCCATCTTAAGGCAGAGCGTTTCTGCTCCTCCATTAACCTCCAATCCACAGCGTTGAACAACAAAGGCAACCTTGGTCATTGCTCTAGCTCATCAGCGGGATAACTTCTATATAAAAATGCAGGTTTTTTTTCACCTGCTTTTCTAGTATTTAAAGCTCTAACAAAAATATATTGACCTAAGTCAAGTTCCCGCTGCTTCAACAATGGTTTTAAATTAGATACTAATGCATAACAGCTTGCATTGTTTTGATGCACATCAGCCGTGAACATAGAGTCAATCGTAAAACCTAGATAATTAAGCAACAAGTATAATTCATGCTTATTGTATTCCCGATTGTGCCTGCCGTATGGTCCGTAACCAGAGTACGGATCGTAGATATTTACTCCAGCAATCATTTTAGCAACATTTTCCAATCTGCTTACATTTGGGGTAGTTAAAATTAAGGCTCCATTGGGTTTCAGGACTCTCTTAATCTCCTTCAACACAGCAACGGGATTCATAAGCAAATGTTCTATTATTTCACAAAATAAAACAATATCAAACTCTCCATTCTTAAAGGGAAACGGATCTTCCTCTATGTTAAAATGACTAGATTCAAGCTGGATTGATAAACTATTATCAGAATTAAAGTCTTTATAGGTTACCTCCTGAATGACTTTATCTCCTCGATTTAAACCAAAATAATTAGCTAAATATAGTTCTAATTGAGTAAATTCTTTTAATAACATCGTTGTAAAGTATGGATTGGCTCCTAACTCCAGACACTTTCCTGATAAATTTATTACAAGTCCATAAGTATAGACAAATCTTCTAAAGTCTTGTTCACAATAATTTGCCATCTCCTGAGGATTAGCATCTGTAACCAGAACAGACTTCAAAAAATTAAACACTTGACTTTCAGATATGTCTTTTGGTAAAGGCAAGTTCGGATGAAGAGGAAACAGAGCCTCTGGTTGCTGAATAATAGTATCTTTAATATTCCTAGCAATCTTTTTCAAAGAATAGATCATGCAGCCGCCTCCTACATTTTTTAAATGGTTTATTGTTAATCAACTTGAGGGAAGAAGGTATTTACTTTCAGTGGTCTAGCTTTATAAAATTTGTACGTTGTCTAGCTGAGCTTTAAATAATTTATATTAAGCATCCTTTTTTATTCCTTGATTACACAGTAGAGGTAACTTAACCACCCTTGACCCACTGAAAAGTCTTGCTGAACATCTATAAGTTTCCCTCCACCGCAATCTATCAATTCCAAAACTACATCCTTTTGTATGCCGTACATCTCCATAGTAGGTACAAAAAAATTAGAGCTGTTTTTCGGCACATTAATACCCGCAACCATGCGATATAAGTTCAAAATACTTTGACCTATATCCTTGAGTTGAAATGCCTTCTCAACTTGAACAGAAACTCTGGTTGTCTGAGAACCCTTTTCTTTAAACCAAGTCACTCCTTCGTGAACCATGTCTAGTTCAAGAAGACAGTTACCAGGTTCTCCTGGAATAGTAATATCTAGCGAAATTTCTGCTTCTTCCAATGGTTTTATACTTTTTGGTAGTGGTTTTCTTCCATCGTCATTCATGATAATTTTTCCAGCTTTATTCAGCCAGTGATTGCCCAAATTAATCATGTATTTTCCTTGTGATTCCGAGAGGGAGGGCCAAGTTACATCGCTAATATTTTTTACGCTAACTTTAATGGTAGCTTCGCCTCCAGCCTTTAAAAGGGGCAATGGCTCTAATAAAGTTATTTGTGCGTTGTAAGCCGAATCTCCTAAAGTAGTAAGGTATTCAATAGGAACTGGTTCACTTGGAATCTGAAAAACCATTAAGCCACCAGGAGTAAGAATACGCAAAAATTCTTTTATATAATTTTTGCTATACTCTGGTCTAATATGCTGAAGAACGATCTTTGAATAAATAAAATTAAATGAATTATCTTTAAACAGTCTTAGATCGTCAGATTCGTTGACGTAATATTGGCATTTATCACCATAACGATTATATTTTCTAGCAAGTTCAATCATTGACGGAGCAATATCTATACCACAAGCTTCATCAAAGTAGTGGAAAAGTGCCTGAGTAAGTCGTCCGACTCCACAACCGAAATCCAAAGCTTTCTTTCGAGAGTAAGCAATACCCAAAGAGTTTATGTAATTTATTACACTTTCTATTTCTTCTTCACCAGTCTTAAAAAATTCATCTGGTTCCCACTTATTACCTTTTTTAGTCGGATTGGTCAATATTGCCCATAAAGGATCTCGTCGCCCAAATTCATTCCAGTTTCTTTTTAGCTCTTCTAGTTCCATACCACTTACCCCTTTGTATCGAGACTTAATCTTATAACTGTACTACTGCTAACGATCAAGATTTATACAGCTTGTTCATTGTTTATTTACTTCTTCCATTTTTAAAATTAGGCTGTTTAACCTTTCATTTACTGTGATTTGGGTAAAATATTCTCGCCTACTTCGCTGTGCCTTAATCACTTTTGACCGTAGTATTTCATCTCGCACAAGAAGTTTAGCAAGAGCTGCCACCTGCACCAAATCTTCCTTACTGCTAAACATTACCCCAGCTTCACCTAAGGTTTCTGGTACGGCAGTGTTTTTATAAGCCAAAACAGGAACATCAAACCACATCGCTTCTACCAGCGGTACACAAAAACCTTCGTGTTCGCTCATTGACCAAAACAGGTGTGCAGTTCGATAAAAAGCCAATAATTGGGCATCGTTGACTTGTCCTGGAAGTATAACATAGTTGGTTAGTCCTAACCTATGAATAGTGTTGATAATGTGGCAGTAATATGGATCTTGTATCTCACCACATCCCACTACAATTAGCCGCGCCTCTCGATCCATTGTCAGGTAGTGAGCAAAAGCTTCCAACAGATGATCTTGACGCTTATTTGGTGCCATACGACCCACAAATAGCAGATTTGCCTTGCCATCTTGCAGTTGACGCATCAATGCACCATCCGCAGGCAAATCCCACTTTCTGGGGTCTATAGCGATAGGCAGCACCCCTGCTACATGAAAACCAGACGCCACAAGTTCAGCCGTATTGTAAGTAGAAACTCCCACTGACATTGGGAAGTGCTGGGCTAGTTGTTTTAGCTCCGCCCGACCTTTTTCCAGAATCTTGGCAAACTCTGGTCGATAAGGCAAAAAAAACTCAGCAGGCGTGATGTTGTGATAAATCAGACATTTAGAACTTGGATGAGCGATCGCATACTCTGTCAATTCAGAACCAATCGAATGGTGGTAGATTAACCCCGCTTGAGGGCTAATCCATTTTGGCTGAAAGACTGTTACTTCATGAGCAACGCGCTCATCCACATATTTAACAAATATATCTGACTTATACCCGCAACTGCGTAAGTAATTCCTGATTGCTAGAGCATGATTAGAGATAGCATCCCCGTATGCCAAATTGGGCAGTAGTTGATGGATTTCCTTGAGCTTTCCAGCTTTTAGCTTGGCTGTGATTGCTGGGGTTTGAGATAGTCCTAATACAACTTCGTAACGTTCGATGACTTTATCCCATACCGCATATTCTCTTGCATAAGCTTGACCATTAGCACCGTAAGTTGCCAGTTGTTCCTCACCTAGTTGGTCAATTTTTGCAAACAGTTCTGCCCATTCAAGTTCTGTCTTTGCTAACCAACCCCCTTTAGCACACTCTACCGCCATAGCAGTAGCTAAACAACTTCTATGGGCAACGACAGGTCGCCCATAAAACCAAGCTTCCATGATGACGCGAGAGTAACTTTCATTTTGACTAGGTTGAAATAAAGCCAAACAGTTAGCTAGTAATCCTTCTTTTTCACTCTCTTGGACTAAACCTAAATCTACCAAACCCGGCGCACAGCCATTAAAGGATGTATTTCCAGGACCAGCCAGAACTAACTTTAAACTAGAATCTGGATGTTTCTGCTTGAAAGCTACATAAGCTCTTACTAATAAATCTGTATTTTTTGTTGCATCCCGCCGACCCAGGTAAAAGATAAAACGCTCTTGTTTTACTGAGAAATCTCCAATTTGACTAATCGTTTCATCATAGAACTGACCAGCCTCCACGCCTGCACCCGCTACAATGCTTTTGGAAATAATTCCAGGACCATATAACTGTTTTGCTAGTTCTGCTTCACCCTCACTGATAAATAATAGACCTTTGGCGGCATGGAAGATATTAGTAACTTGGGGTAAATAAGCATAAACTTCATCGTGTAAACAAGGCTGTAGAAAGGCACGACTGGCAACAATCGGCAATCCATTTAAAATAAGACCATAAAGATAGGGAATAAATAGAAATGCTTGATACTGGTCATGATGCTTTTTTAGAAATTTCAGCAGTTGAGTAGAGTTAATATTTTCACGACAAAAAATAGCTGCATCTTCTAAAGTTACTGGATTGATTCCAGGCTTTAGCTCTAAAGACGGTAAGCTTAACATTATGCCATTAGTGCGCTCGAAGGCATTGCGATCGCGTCTGTCTACTCGAAAGCGTCGAATTTTTACATCCTGCTCCTGGCTCAATCCAGCTCTGAAGTAGTTGACAGCCCAATCATCTTGAAAGGAGCGACAGCAGGTTGTTAGTACCTCTACTTCATGTCCTCGACAGGCGAGACGTGTCGCTACTTGCCAAGCTTGTTGCTCTGCTCCTCCTTTTAAATCCCTACCAAACCAGGGAGTGACGATAGCCAGTGGCTTCATACCTTGTATCCAACTACTGCATAATCTTGAGGACCATAAAAATACTGGTTAAATAGCTCTGCCAGCTCCGAGCCACTAACTTTATATGATTCTTCATAAGGATTTAAATTCATTATATTTACTGAAGCAAATCCACTATTCTCTACCAGGAATTTAACTAGAGGACTGGGTAAAGGATTGCGATGAGTGGGATCCATGTAGAAATTGGTAGTTCCTACTAGAATATTTTGTGGATTTGGTGTTTCAAAAATAGCCAAGCCACCTGGTTTCAACACCCTCAGTGTCTCGTTAAATAACTGTATCAACGCTGAAAAGGGTAAATGTTCAATAATGTGAAAGCCTGTTACTGCACCTAAGCTAGCATCTGGTAAAGCTTGCAAGTAATCTATTACATCTGCTTCTATTACCTCAAATCCTCTAGCTTTGCACTCATCCAACATTACCCGGTTGATGTCTAGACCTCGTACAACGTATTCCGATTCCTGTAGCAATCTTAACCATTCACCGCGCCCACAACCCACATCTAGAATGGGAGAATCCTGCGTACCAACCTTTGCTTGTTCGACTAACGGCAGGTAGACTTTTAGCCGATTTAGGATATCCTCACGACTGCCCCGAAAATGCTCTTCAAAAGCAACGTAGAAGGCATCTAGCAAGTGCTGTTCTTCATTCACAAAAGCTTCCACTTGCTCTTGACTAAAAGGTTCTGGCAAACGTTGTCGCGCTTCTTCTAGAAACAAGGCGATCAATCGCTTTTGTTGGTTTAAATCATTCTTGAGATAACTGTCGTTTCTGATGTAACTCTCATCGGTAGCGTTGAGGTGATCGCTTACCCCTTGCAGTCGTCCATTAGTGGCATTGAGACGATCGTTCGCCTCTTGCAGTCGTGCATCGGTGGCTGATATGCGATCGCTTATCAGATTAACTCGTGCATCGGTGGCTGATATGCGATCGCTTATCAGATTAACTCGCTCATCGGTGCCATTCAAGCGATCGCTTACCCCTTGCAGTTGTGCATCTGTGGTGTTGAGGCGATCGCTTACCCCTTGCAGTTGTGCATCTGTAGCTGATATGCGATCGCTTACCGCTTGCAGGTGTGCATCGGTGGTGTCGAGGTGAGCGCTCGTTCCTTGTAGTTGTGTTTGGAGAGCAGTTACTTGCTCCAATAGCTGTCGATTCAAGAACAGCGACTGCCTTAATGCCTCAATCAAAGAAGAATTAACTACACGTTGTTCTTTTAGTAGAAAATTATATACTTTTAGGGCAAATCTCTGTATCCCTCCACTTAAATTAAATGGAAACCGCTCAAACTTTTTAGGCCAATGACTACGAACTTGAGACTTAAATTCAGCATTATTAAGCAAAGCATCTATGCAACTAACTATATTGCTGTAATTTGCTACCACTGTTCCTGCCCCAGCCATCACTTCCCCATTTTTCGCAGGAAAGCTGCTTTTACGCCTAGCAACCTCTTCCCGAATTTTTTGCATTAATTCATCTACATTTATTTCTGGATTATTTGCTTCTATCATTTTTTTAAACCTATATTTATTTATCAAATTATTTAAACATTAACAATTCTATCTGTATTAATTTCTAGACTACAATCCATATCTACAATACCTTCGCACCCATCAATATTATATACTTCAAACACTACCAGCTCATCTACCCAGTCGTAACTCAATCCTTCTTCGGAATGTATACCAACTGTTACCGTGTATGTTCCCCTATTTAAATAGCAAGGCATTTTAAACCTTGCCGTAATTTTTTCTCCTTTGTTTACTTTAGTAAGTTTAACTCTTTTTAAGAAACTATTAGTTCCATAAACCACTACTCCCAGCAAATTTCTAATAGATATACCTATTACTATATCGGATAATTCTGCTTGAGCTTCTATTAAAATTACAATATTAAAACCCGTTCCTGTCTCTATTTTTGTTTTTGCTTCGCTGCCGTCAGCATGAGTAATTTTAACATCCTTAATAATTGCTAGATTATTCCCATGCCTGTGCAGTAATTTCTCTGGATCGCGGCTTATAAAATCCTCCCTCCCAGCACTATTTATTTCCTTCGCATCAACCTGAGTCTTATCTGAACTAAGCAACGCAATGTAGTGATTTACTACGTCCTTGGGATTACCTATCTCTAATATTCTTCCGTGATTCATCAAAGCGGCACGCTGACATAGCATTTTAACACTTGAGGAATCGTGAGAAACAAATAGAATTGTTACGCCTTGTTCCTTAAGGTGACGAATCCGCTTCATACACCGAGCTTGAAATTTTGCATCGCCGACAGCCAGCGCTTCATCTACAATTAAGATTGTTGGTTCTGTATGGGCAATAACTGCAAATGCCAATCGCACTGCCATGCCGCTCGAATAAGTTTTAACAGGCTGATCGATGAAATCTCCGATCTCAGCAAAAGCCTCAATATCATCAAACTTATCGGCAATTTCTAGTTGACTTAATCCCAAGATTCGCCCGTTAAAAAATACATTTTGCCGCCCAGTAAACTCTGGATTAAAGCCACTGCCGAGTTCTAGTAATGCCGAAACTCGACCGTTTACCCCTACCTCACCAGTGGTTGGCATCAAAGTTCCTGCAATAATTTGCAGCAGGGTGCTTTTTCCAGAACCATTTTGCCCAATGATTCCCAGGGTCTCTCCCCTGTTTATCTCCAGGTTAATATCTTGTAACGCCCAAAACTCTTGGACGTGACTCCTCCTCGGTAGCAAAATTTCCTTAAGTCGGTCTACTGGACGCGCATAGCGCTTGTAGCACTTCGAGACATTTTTCAGAGAAATAGCAATATCACTCATCACACAGCTGTTGTTGTCCCAATACTAGAGTACATCAGCAAATGCTGGTCGTAACCGACGATACACCCATAATCCGCCAAAAAACCCCACAACAGAGACTACTGTAGCGACTCCCCACTCTCCCCAATGCGTCACTTCTCCCACCAAAATTAAATCTCTATACACTTCTGCGATCGCTGCCAGGGGATTCAACCAAAATACCCAACCTCGCCACTCTTGGGGAATCACCGACGCTGGATAGACAAGCGGAGTTAAATAAAACCAAAGGTTTAATATAACTCCCAGCGTCTGCGGAACATCTCTCAAAAATACCGTCAACCCTGCGGTTAAATACCCCAGCCCCGCTGTCAATAGCAGTTGAGGTAGCCATACTAGCGGCAACAGCCATAACGTACTGTGTATTGTATTGGATGACACCGCCACCAAGACAATCAATGCCATTAAGCCAAAGGTACTCTCAATGAAGGTTGATAGCACTGGCACTAGAGGTAATAAAGCCAAAGGAAAAACTACCTTTTTCACCAAATTAGGCTGCCCCATGACCGAACCAGATGCCTGAAATAGCCCACCAGTAAAGGCAATCCAGGGAAGCAATCCTGCAAACAGCCACAAACCAAATGTAAGGTTATTTGTAGGCAACCCCTTGAGACTCAGCTTCACTTGCAAGACAATTGAGAAGACATAGGTGTAAATTAGCAACTGCGACAGCTGATTCAAGAGAGGCCACAGATTGCCCAATATTGATCCCTTGTATCGCGCCTCCAAGTCGCGTTGCACCAATGCTTTGAGTAAATCAAGCTTTGTCCGCCACTGTTCATTCACTGGTAGCCAATAAACTATATTTCCCACTCTGCGTACAGCCGTCTTAATGGACTTTAACAACCCTTACTCCCTCATCTACAGCCGACTTACAGAAGCGCTTTTTTTTTAGTCGGTAGTCCAACATCAAAGTTCCCGTTCCTGTAAATTCCGCCTCCAATTCATCTGGTCATCTGCTAAATTTATGATTTTATAACAATTTTGCGTAAACACAAGCCATTCAAAATTATTTCAGCCTTGCCAGAAGGCAAAGCGCTGAAGCTGTAACGCTGTTAAATCCAAAAAAAGTGCAGGAGAGGAGAAGTGATTAGACACAAAGCGCTGTGGCAAAGGTCGGTTATTAGCTTTTGCTTGGGAATTATTATTATTTTTCATCTTTTGGTTCCAGTCAATCCAGATGGTACTCTTCCTGCTATACCAGAACTTGCGGGGATTGCGCTTCTGAGTGGGATTCTCTGTTTTACCTTCAGTTGGGGAAGAAATCTTCAGGTGTCCGGTTGGTCGTTCCGACCAAGTGAGGTTGGTGTATTCAGCTTTCTATGGTTAACTGTGTTGTTCCTAACGGGAACACGCGCTTTTATATCCTTATTTAAAACTCCCGGTCAGCTTTGGACACCATGCCTGATTATTCCTAATATAAATACTCGCATTGAATGTTTTTTTCAGGCAACTACCTATCAAAACTATGGGGTTAGAACATTTTTTATGCTCCTAACTGCGGTGATGATGGGAACCCTTGCCTGTTTAATTGTCCGCAGTTTTTTACATGGTTGGAAGTTATTATTAGGTTTAGTTGTTTTTGGCCCGCTTCTTGTCACCCTTACGGGCTTTTTCTGCCTTTTGGTGGGAATTGAGCAAGTTTTACCAAAAAGCCTTCTTTATAATGCTTGGGGTTCTCATCGGCTAACGCAAATATTTGGAAATCCTGGCTGGGCCTGGCCTTATTTTGCGCCGGGAATCGCTATTGTTTTATGGGCGACAGTCACAGCATCGACTAGAAGAAGTCGGATTCTTTGGGCGGGGATATCTTTTATATTAATTCTGGGTGCTCTTGCCACACAACAAGCTGGCGCACTTCTACTTTGTCTTATTTACATTACTGTGTGCGGCTTCTATTACCTTAGCTTTGGATTGAAAAAAAGTAGCATAGTTAATCAAGTAAAACGTGCAAGCTTACCGCTTTTTATTGCTAGTATTCTCCTCGCAATATTTAGTAATCAAAAGCTTTTGCAGCAAATTGCTAAATTGGTAGGTTATGAATGGGATACCGAAGCTCTATCTCCTGAGACGACACGGCTGGAAATTTGGAAAGCAGCGTGGAATATCTTTAAAGAAGCACCGCTTTTTGGGCATGGATATGCAAGTTGGCTACAAATAATTTCCGAGTACGGTTTGAGAAATAATCGACCAAATGTTGTGTTTGATACTGCCCATAACTTGTTTTTTCAAATATTAGTAGAATTTGGGTTACTGCACACTGTAATTATTTTTTCTTTCTTAGGACTAATCGCGTTTACTGCATTTCAAAACTCTCGCTTTTTACCCGGTGGTAGGTTACTTTTTCTTTTAGCCGTGAGTTCCTTTTTTGTACCAACCCTGGTGCAAGAAATTAACTACATCCGCCCTAGTTACTATATTCATGCTATCTTTTGGGGGGCTTTAGTTGGTCTACCGTTTCATGCAGACCATAGTTCAAAGCCAAACTCGGTTGAGCCACAGTATCAATTACTACCGTCTAAGACGCGATCGCTAGGGGCGCGATTTATTCCGGCGATCGCATTCGCGCTACTGTCTGGTGTTTCCCTTCTAGGAATTCTCTTTTGTTATTTAACCTTTAGTTTCGGAGGATATCAGTTTGAGGCAGCTTTGACGGCACCAAATACAAAAATCATGCGCTGGTTGGGGCCAAATACGGCATTGGCAACTTTCGCAACGGCAGAGAAAAAATCATACTCCGTGTACGATGTCAATCCCAGACAGAAGCCAATGACTGTTAATCTTGGTAAGGCTAAGGATTTCAGCATCACAGTGGAAGGAACGGATCGGCTGGAACTGGCGCTAGAGAATGGGGGACAGAATTTACCTCGCAAACACAATTTATCTTTTTTTCCAGTCGCTGGGGATGGAACGCGCTGGATCGGAGTACAGGTTGCTTACCCGCCAGTGCAATCAAATCTTGGCATTGCTTGGTCGAGAAATATGTATGGTTGGGAGACGTTTGGTAACGCTAAGGGGCGATGGTGTGGACAGAATTGTGTTTTTTTGGTAAAAACTTGTTCCAGAAGCGATCGCTTAGATTTTTCCATACTTGCACCCCGACCCGTCGATGGGAAAATTCCACCGTCTACTTTGCACATTTCGGTTTATGGGTTTAGCGAAGAAACTCAGTTTTCCCAGAAACTTTTCTCACATTTGCCCATTCCGCTTCTAGACTTGCGCGAACAATTTGATAAAATTGGCACATCAAAGCTGATTCATGTGCAAGGAACCCCAAAAACCTCCTGGTATCTGGTTTGGGTAGAGTCTGATTCAGTTTTTAACCCAAAATCTTTGGGAATTTCTCCAGATGATCGAAATTTGACAGCCATCGTACAGGAAGCATCTTGCCCGAAATGAAGCTGACTAGGAACTCCGGTAGTATTTTTTTTCTTTGTTCCTAATCCTCACATTTTGCACCAGTCACTATGAGCAACGCAATCCTGCCCTGAACTAAAGTTTGAGGCTGATAGTAAGCAGTCAGTTAAAACAGACTAGATAAAGATTTTAACCAGTTTTAAAAGGTTTAAGTTTTCAGCCTGAAATTTATTTCAAAGCTTATTGTCAATGGTGCAATATCTCATTAGCTCCTATTCCCCAATTCCCAGTCCCTCTAAGTCCCCGATTCCGCTACACTGTGGAATGATTCATTGTATTCGGAAGCAGTAATGGAGATAGGTCAAAAAGTTAAAGTATACCGCCTCAGAGACAGGGTATCACCTGCGATAGTCAATAAACTGGGGAAAGTCGGAACCATCCAAGGTTACAGAATGACCGATGGCAGTGGCGTTGGGGTCGTCGTACAATTCGAGGACAACTCAGCCACATGGTTCTTTGAAGACGAACTGAAACCTGCACAGTAAAGAGATGGCCTTGATTTTAACCTTTTTGGGCAAAGGCGGCACTGGTCGCACAACAGTAGCGATCGCAGCTGCAAAAAAACTGGCAACCCAGGGAGCGCGAGTTCTACTGGCTGGAGTTGACCCCGGCCCATCCCTCGGATTGCTGCTGGGGACATCCACCAGTCCCGACCCCCAGGAACTAACTCAAAATTTGCAAGTAGTGCAGTTCCAGTCCGCCGTCTTGCTAGAGCGCAGCTGGGAAGAAATCAAAAAACTGGAGGCGCAATATCTCCGGACACCCCTGATAAAAAATGTCTACGGTCAAGAACTAGGCGTATTGCCAGGGATGGATAGCGCCTTAGCTCTAAACGCCATCCGCGAGTACGATGCCAGTGGCAAGTACGACGCGATCGTTTACGATGGCAGCGGCGACCAGACTACCCTACGGATGTTGGGTATGCCAGAAATACTCAGCTGGTATATCCGTCGCTTCCGGAAAGTAGTGGAAGATTCCGACCTCTGGAAAACAGTATCGCCCTTCATTCAACCGATCAGCAGCGCTGTCCTCAACGTCTCATGGACTGGGGATAACTTCGCCCAACAACCCACTAACGAAGTGAACAATCTGCTGGAACGAGGGAAAGCAGCAATAGCAGACCCCTCCCGGACTGCCGCCTATTTGGTGACAACAGGCGATCCTACCGCTGTGGCAACTGCCCAGTATCTGTGGGGTAGCGCCCAACAAATCGGGCTGACTGTGGGCGGCGTACTGCTAAACCAGGAGCCTGTGACAGAAGGCATCTCGGCGAACTTTAGCCCTTTGGCAGTTAGTTCTCTTCCTATCTGTCCTCCTAGTGACTGGCAACCCCTGATAGAAGCTCTCCCAGATTTGCGTCAAGCTGCATCGGCTCCCAAACCGATTGAGATTGATATCTCTGCCCGTCAGGTACGTTTATTCTTGCCTGGTTTTGACAAAAAACAGGTAAAACTTACCCAGTCTGGCCCAGAAGTCACCATCGATGCTGGAGACCAGCGGCGCAATATCTCTTTGCCGCCCCAGTTGAGCGGTCAATCCGTCAAAGGCGCTAAATTTCAAAATAGTTACTTAACGATTTCGTTTTAATTGGGAATTGGGAATTGGGAATTGGGAATTGGGAATTGGGAATTGGGAATTGGGAAAGTTGCTTACCTAACCCCTAGTCCCTAGCCCCCAACCCCCAGTCCCTAGCCCCCAGTCCCCAGTCCCCAGTCCCTATTACCTATTAGCAAATGACAACGGACAACGGACAACCAACAACTGATAACTCAGCTGAGCGCAGTGCGAAAACTCGGCAACTGCTAGGCATGAAAGGTGCTGCTTCTGGCGAGACTTCTATCTGGAAAATTCGCTTGCAGCTGATGAAGCCGATTACCTGGATTCCCCTGATTTGGGGCGTTGTCTGCGGTGCAGCTTCTTCGGGTGAATACACTTGGACTCTGGAAAATGTTCTGAAAGCTGCTACTTGTATGCTGCTGTCGGGGCCTATTCTGGTTGGGTATACCCAAACTTTAAATGACTTTTACGATCGCGATATCGACGCGATTAACGAACCCTACCGTCCTATTCCCTCTGGTGCCATTTCTGTTCCCCAAGTGGTAATGCAAATTTTGGTGCTGTTATTTGCAGGGTTAAGTCTTTCCTACGTTTTAGATAGATGGGCGGGGCATGATTTTCCTACCATCACCTGCATTGCCTTGGGTGGTACTTTTCTAGCCTATATTTATTCTGCGCCACCGCTGAAGCTGAAGAAAAATGGCTGGCTAGGCAATTACGCACTGGGTGCCAGTTATATTGCTCTTCCCTGGTGGACTGGTCACGCGCTGTTTGGCGAGTTAAACGCTACGATTATGATTCTGACGCTGTTCTACAGTTTGGCGGGGTTGGGAATCGCGGTGGTGAATGACTTCAAGAGTGTTGAAGGCGATCGCCAACTCGGTCTACAATCGCTTCCGGTGATGTTTGGCGTTGGCACCGCTGCATGGATATGCGTGCTGATGATCGATATCTTTCAAGCTGGAATTGCCGCGTATTTAATTAGCATCCACCAAAATCTTTATGCGGCAATCTTGATATTACTCATCATCCCCCAAATCACTTTTCAGGATATGTATTTTCTGCGCGATCCCCTAAAAAATGATGTGAAATATCAGGCAAGCGCTCAACCTTTTTTGGTTCTAGGAATGCTGGTTGCTGGTTTGGCATTAGGTCACGCTGTTTATTAGTAGGTTGGGTTGAGATACGAAACCCAACATTGACAAGCATTTGTTGGGTTTCGCTACAATTATTCTTTACAGTAGGTTGGGTTCGCGTAGGAAACCCAACTTATTTATTAACAAGTATTTGTTCAGTTTCGATTCGCTCTACCCAACCTACAATTATTAGGAATTGATATTAAAACAAACCCCAACTTACTCGTGCCCTACACTGACATAAAACAACATTTCTTCCCCACAACCCCAAGATAGATCATATATTCCGGCAGCAACATAACGGTGAAAGCTAGAATATTCCCAGTCTTTGGGTGCTTTCACTAATCCATGTTTGACTGGATTATAGTGAATATACTCCAGGTGTTTAGCAAAATCTTCTTCGTCTCGAATTTGATGTTCCCAAAAGCGGCGTTGCCAGATTGATTGCTCTTTTTTACTTTGTCTGGATAGAGAAACTTTTTGATGATACTCTTGTTCGCAGTTGCGGCTAAAATAACTTTTGATTAGAGGTTGTCTTAAAAGTTGGTTGAGCAGTAAAAAAGCTCACTCGGTGTAAGAGGATGTTTGAAAAGTGGTGAGGGGTTAAATATTATGCCAACCGCCTGACCATGATACGGATCATTGCCAGATAAATAAAAGTCTCCGATGTTTCTGGCAATAACTCATAA
>NZ_JACJOY010000107.1:0-3286 GCF_014695815.1 Trichocoleus sp. FACHB-6 | reverse complement strand
AATTACTGGGGTAAGCTTTACTCATAACGCTCTCTCAGTGCTGTGTACTACATATTCGCAGCTTACACTGAGTGAGCTTTTTTGCTATCTAACCGACTTTTAAAACATCCTCTTAACTGGTTCCAGAGGTTACGGATTATCAACTGAAACCTCTGATTATGACTATCGCGGCATTTTTATCGCCACCAAACCGTATTATTTGGGCTTTTCGCAAATAGAACAAAAGGACAAAGGTTGGGCAGAAGAACCAGGAAATTTTACGTATCTTACCAAAGATACTAGCATTTATGAGCTAAAAAAGTTTTTAGAACTATCTGCTGACAACAACCCCAATATTCTAGAGCTTTTGTGGTTTAAAGACTACGTTCATATAACTCAAATCGGCAAAATATTGAAAGAGCATAAGCAGATGTTCCTCTCGAAAAACGTGAAACATACATATGCAGGATACGGTTATGCCCAAATCAAAAAATTAGAGTCTCACCGCCGCTGGTTACTGGAACCACCTACAAGAAAACCTGAGCCAGAAGATTTTGAATTGGAGCGAAATCAACCGCTAAGTGTGGGGGAAATTAATTCCTTTTTAGAATATTTATACCTGTTGATTAGAGATAGGATTCAGTTTTTAGAAGAAGCGCAGCAGCTTTATAATTTCCTGACTGCGGATATTGATTTCAAGGGAATATTGAAGCAATACACCTTACCGGAAGAAACGTTGGAATATACGCGCCAACTTACCAATAGTTCGCCATATTTTCTTAAACTATTGCAAAAAAGCCAGCAGTATCAGAATGCCTGTAGAGAGTATGACAACTATCAACAATGGAAGAAAAATCGCAATCCAGAACGAGCAGTAATGGAAGCGAAAGTAGGGTATGACTCTAAATTTGCTATGCAGGCTATCCGGTTATTAAGAACAGGAATCGAAATTTTAGAGACACAGAAATTGATCGTGGATCGCCGAGAGACAGGTGATGCACAGGAATTGCTGGCTATTAAAAGTGGCGAATTTAGCTATGAAGAAGTGATGGCGATCGCTAATGCCCTCTACAAAAGACTTGATGAAGCTTACGCTAAATCTAGCCTACCGAGAAGTGTAGATAGAGAGCCTATCAATCAACTTTGTATTGATTTAGTGGCAATGCAAGGATGGTAAAGGCTTTTACTTTGTTCCGGCGGCCTTCTTTTTCCACTGCACAATTGCCTTTTGAGCTGGCGTATAAGCTGGTGTATTTTCCGGAACTAAAGCCGCCGTCTGAATAGCATCATTAAGCCTACCCTGAGATGCGCGAGACTGAGCTGTTTGATAAATTGTTTGACTCCACTGGGAAATTAACTGCTGAGCTTCAGCAAAACCAGGCTGATCCGGCGGTACTTTGCGGGCGGCGCGGATGGCAAGATTGTAAGAAGAAGCCTGTCCCGGCTTAATCAATCCTTTAGCTCCCTGGATGATTATGTTGTTCGTCCGCTGCACCTGTGCCTTTTCGCGCCAGGAAGCCATCGCCTGCTGAGTCTGATTGTAAATCGGCTGATTATCTTGGGGAACCAGTTGCGCCGTAGCCATCGCTTTATCAAACTGCCCCTGTTTTGCCCGTCCCTCAGCTAAATCTAGAATTACCCCACTCCAGCGTGCTATGTCATCCTGCGCTTGTTGGTATAGCGGTTCGTCCGGTTTAATTTGTTGGGCAACTGCGATCGCTTGGCTAAACTGAGAAGCTTGATTCGGTACAATCAAAGTTCTTGCCTTGTCCAACACCGCTTGATTAGCCTGTTGTTGAGTTTCTTGACTTACTGTTTTAGTCTGCGATTCAGAACCATAAGGAGCCGACTGTAACTTCACAGTTTGAGGTATGGAACCCACATTATTGGTATCTGTTGGCGTCAGCAGTGCCTGCTGACCCATAAATGCTGCTTGGTTACGGAGAACCACTCCCCCTATCAATGCCACTAACAGTGCAGCACCGCCGCCCAATAAAAGCCAACTTAGCCAACCTGGTGTGTCATCTGCTATCTCTGTAGTGTTTCCACCTGTGACAGGGACAAGAGCAGCGCGGCTTAAGTTTGTTTCTGGTGGTGTAGAACTCGGCATCTTCCTAAAGGAGGCTGCCGTTGGTGCGTTATTGTGAATTGCCCGATCAGGAGGCTGCTCCTGACGAGTTATTTTGTCTTTGACGTTATCCCTACCAGAGTTATAAATAGCTGCTGGAACCGTATCAGAAGCTATTGCTCCATTCCAATTCCTGACAGGTTCTGGCAGGGTTGGTAGCTGATAGTGACTTGCCAAAGAGGGCATCACAATCAAGGGTGACTGAACGGGTTTCCAATGGTGTTGGCTCAATTCTGGCAGACGCGATCGCAGATAACTTACCAGACTCTCGAAAGTCTTGCCTTGGGTAGAGCGCAGTCCTTCCAGCAGAACTGCTGTAAACAATCCGTGACCCAGCGAGGAAGTTTCGTGCGAAAACTGGTCAAGTTGGCAGGAAAGCACTGTGGCAATGCCCATCTCCTTAGCCAATTCCACAGTCTGCTTCCCCACATTGGCACCAGATTGACCGCCTTGAGAGCGATTCATATCTAGCAACACCAAGATATTTTCAGACAGGGACTCTTTGAGAGAGGCAAAAAGCGATCGCACGGATATTCCAGTATCAGCAATTTCCCCTGGATTACCGTCACTAGGCATTAAGTAATCCTCTCCATCCAGAGTTACACCATAGCCACTGAAAAACCACCAAAGCGAATCATCAGCACTTACTGGCCTTTGGCACCATTCATCAATCCAGTCCAGCAAGTTTTCCCTGGTAGGATACGCTGAGCGATCACCAATCGGCGGCGAGGTATCGGTTAACAGGAAACACTGGTCTGGTGACCATCGAGCTTCCTCAAGCAGAAACTGCCACAGGGCCTGTGCATCGGCCTGGGCATAGCTCAGGGGTTGAAAAAACTGATATTGATCAATGCCAATTGCCACGCAAGAGTGATTTGCCATATCCCATACCCCAGCTATCTATTAGAGCCAAAATAGCATTTACTAACCAAGCCAGCTTGCTACTCCCAGAGTGGGACAGGAGGCGACACCTGACACCACAAAGTATATAGCAGCGATAGCAGCGTGCATAAGCTCAATAATATGATAAAAGGGTCGCTCCGAGGAGCGACCCTTTATGTTAAGAATAACCTGGCACTGAGCTATTTTCCCAGGCAGTCACCCACCAAGTATCTTCGCCGCAGCCGCGTTTCACCTCCGAGTTCGGGATGGAGTCGGTGTGGTTCCACAGCGCTAATA
>NZ_JACJOY010000106.1:0-82771 GCF_014695815.1 Trichocoleus sp. FACHB-6 | reverse complement strand
AATTACTGGGGTAAGCTTTACTCATAACGCTCTCTCAGTGCTGTGTACTACATATTCGCAGCTTACACTGAGTGAGCTTTTTTGCTATCTAACCGACTTTTAAAACATCCTCTAAGCTACTAGCTAAGATCCAAGCTCAAATAAAAGGTTCTGATAAGCAAAAGAAAACAATTCGCCAAACACTACAAAAAGATATTGGTCGTTTACAAGCAGATATTAATCTATTATTAGGCAATGCTTTTAATCAGCTTAGACAAAAGTACCCGGAATACCAAAAAGGATTTTTAATTGTTTTTGATAACTTGGATCGGGTTCCTCCCAGCGTAGATAATCATTTATTTTTTGATTATGCTGCCCAGTTACAAGGGCTACACTGTACGATTATTTATACTGCGCCAATTTCTGTAGTTTATTCCGAGAAAAATCTAAGTAACACCTTCGACTCTCCCAATATTGTGCCGATGGTAAATATATATGAATTTAAGCGTGACGAGTGCGATTTAGAATACAATCAAACGGCACTAGAAGCGGTTGCTAGTTTAATAGATCAACGAGTAGAAGTTGATGCAGTATTTGAATCTCGTCAGCAATTGCTGGAGTTAGCCAAATCTAGCGGCGGTCATGTACGCCAGCTAATGCAAATAACGGCAAGAGCATTTCTAACAGCTGCGACTCGCGGTCATAATAAAGTGACTGCGGATGATGTTACTTATGCGATTAAGCAAGAGCAATTTAACTTTGAGCGGATTATTCCTACCCAACATTATTCTGCTTTAGCGCAGGTATGTTTGACTAAGGATGTTACTAAAGATGAAATTGGACGGATGATGCTGTTCAATATCTCGGTTTTTGAATATAACGGTGATAACCGCTGGAATTATGTTAACCCCGTGGTGAAGCAAATCAATGCCTTCCAAGAAGCTCTCGCAGCAGCAAAAGCAAATCTCTAAACTTCAACCAGAGATTGACACCTTTATTAATGTCAATCAGCAGTCCTTAGCTGAACTGCTGACCTTTATAGATTTTGTCGATGAGAAGTTAACAATTGGTTTTGTCGAAATCAACTTTGCTAAAGATAGAGATGCCTTAATAGAGATACTAAAACACCATCCTCAGTGTCAGGAGATTCAGTTTGCAGTTTGCAATTTTTCTTCTCCCGATTTGCGGTTTATCAGAGATGCTATTGCCGAAGAATTAGCAAAAATAAGGATTGATCAGAATAAAAAATTAGTTTTAATTATAATCGGTTTAGAACACTCGATTGGGATGTATGGAGAATATCCTCCTGTTCTCCAAGACCTCAACTTTGTCCGGGATGCTTTTACAACTAGCGTTCCCCATCCTATCCTGTTATTTTTACCAGATTATGCTTTAACTCGTTTAGCCAAGTACGCGCCTGATTTTTGGGCTTGGAAAGCAGGCATATTTCAGTTCAAAACAGCCGAATCTACTAAAGACTATGCAATCAACACAGCACTTCAGTCGGAAAGAATTTTGGGAAGCTTGGAGGTAGCCGAAAAACAAGAGCGCATAGATTTACTTCAGCGTCTGTTGATGGAATATAGCCCTTATAACCATCAGGGGAAATTAGAGGAAAATTTACCTACTCGCACTAATATTTTGAATCAGCTAGGGGTTGCCTATCACAGTTTAGGAGAAGTCAAAAAAGCAGAAGATTCACTCCAAGAAGCTTTGAGGTTAACCAAGGATGATGAAAATCTAGCTCAAATTAAAGCAAGTGTCTTGCATGAATTAGGAATTCTTTTTGCGAATTTGGGGGAAATTGAGCAAGCGATCGCTTACTATCAGCAGTCCTTAGAAATAACACAGCGCATTGGTGATGTCCAAGGGAAAGCGGCGACGTTGCACCAACTAGCAGTTATCTACGCTAATACTGGGGAAGTTGAGCAAGCGATCACATATTATCAGCAGTCCTTAGAAATAACACAGCGCATTGGTGATGTCAAAGGGAAAGCAGCGACGTTGCACTCTCTAGCTATTATCTACGCCAATAGTGGGGAAGTTGAGCAAGCGATCACATATTATCAGCAGTCGTTGGAAATAAACGAGCGCATTGGTAATCTCCAAGGGAAAGCGGCGACGTTGCACCAACTAGCAGTTATCTACGCTAATACTGGGGAAGTTGAGCAAGCGATCACATATTATCAGCAGTCGTTAGAAATAACACAGCGCATTGGTGATGTCCAAACGAAAGCGGTGACGTTGCACAATCTAGCAAATATCTACGCCAATACTGGGGAAGTTGACCAAGCGATCGCATATTATCAGCAGTCGTTAGAAATAAAAGAGCGCATTGGTGATGTCAAAGGGAAAGCGGCGACGTTGCATCAACTAGCTATTATCTACACCAATACTGGGGAAGTTGACCAAGCGATCGCTTACTATCAGCAGTCGTTAGAAATAAAAGAGCGCATTGGTGATGTCAAAGGGAAAGCGGCGACGTTGGCAATGCTGGGGCAACTGTTAGCATTACAGGGAGACTTCAACACATCACTGAATTATTTGCAGCAATCCCTAGATATATTGCAGCGTCTCCAATCACCCAACGCCGAGAAAGTGAGGGAAGCGATCGCCGAGGTGCAACAGTTAGCGGCAGAGTAATGCCTGTGTTTGCTGTTCGATCCTCCAACACTCGCTGTTGAGCATCCGAAACTCTCCAACAAGTACCAAACACTCGCTGTCAATTCCCCAAAACTCTCCCGCAAGTATTAAACACTCGCTATCGAGTATTAAAGACTTACATTCAAGTCTCTAAAACTCTCTAGCAAGTATTAAACACTCACTGTCAAGTATTCACAACTCTCCAACGAGTATTTTTTACTCGCCATTAAGTATTTACAACTCTCCGACGAGTATTTTTTACTCGCTATCAAGTATCTCAGACTCTGCAACAAGTGAAGAAAGCTCGTAGGTTGAGTTTCGGATAGCGTTATTCAACTTTTGCACGTTCGGCAATACCAAGCGATCGCAATTGTTGTGCTAAATTCTTACGAGAGAGCGCTTCTTTGTTACCGATAAGTAAAATTAAATATCTGCCTTAATCTATACTCATCGGCGGTTAAAAATAAACCAGCTTATCCCACTCAATACCAACAAAATGGGCGTTAACCAATCGCCCCAACGCACATACAAAGTTTCCGTTTGTCTGCGGTAAATTGTATGTGCGTGAATCTCATAGGTATTCATTCTAGAAATCCACTGAGTTCTGCCGTGGGGGTCTATCACACCAGAAAATCCAGTATTCGTAGCACGGACAGCCCAGCGATCAGTTTCAATCGCCCTCATCAAATCTTGGGCATGATGTTGACCCATCATAGTTGAGGTGTAATGAGCATCGTTAGAGGCTGTAAGAATAAATTGCCCACCCGCAGCTGCTTGATGTCGGAAAAGTTCGGGGAAGGCGGAGTCATAACAAATCCCGATGATGGCACGACCAAAAGGTGTATTAAATATTTGGTTTTGTTTACCATGAATTAGCTGAGCATCTAAAGGGGAAAGTTTATCAATAATCTTTCCTAAAAATTGCTCGAAGGGAATATATTCTCCCAAAGGCACCAGTTTAACTTTGTCGTATTGGCTAAAAATGTCACCCTTGCCAGTGATAGTAAATAAGCTATTTGTCAGGTTATTTCCCTGCTTACCAAATCCTCCCACCCAGGCAACAACACCGTTTTCCTTAATAGCTGAGTAGAAGGAACTGCCAACTCTTTCTGGCTGATTCCATACGAAGGGCAATGCAGTTTCTGGGATTATAACTGCATCAACTTCAGGTGCTAAAGCTTTATAACCGCTGGTGTATCCTTCTATGGCGCGCTCCCAACCAGCCCGATCAAATTTGATTTTATTAGGGATATTTCCTTGAATAATTCCTACTTTTAATGCTGCTTCTGGCGGTTGAAGTAGGGGACGGCTGTACAACCCAAATCCTATGAGATGCAACCCTACAAATATTCCAGCCGCAATACCTAAATAGCCTGCGTGGAGAAGGAACCTCCCAGGCGCAGAAGATATAGAGGAAGAGGTAGAATTAGTTTTTTCTTGGCGTTCTTTACGGTTAATGAAGGCTTCGGCAATTAAGCCATTTATTGCTACGATTGCTGCTGTTACTGTGTTGGGGCCTGAGATTTGACCGAGGTGTAAAATTGCCAGATTGTGAGGGCTTTGGGTAAAGGAAAGGGAAGTCCACCACAGGCTTCCGGAACCCCAAAGGCTTTCAAGTCCGCACCACAAAGCTGTTCCAATTAGAACGCGAATTAAGGCGGATTTGGAGTTTCGATTAATCCAAGCTTGACAAATTGCCCAAGTTGTAACTAATGCGGCTCCCCAAAGGGTGATAAAAGTCCAGCAGAAGAATGCGATCGCTAAACTTGCCAGCCACGGAACTCCCAACCACGTCATCGGGTGAATTCCGGTAATCCAAAATAAAGCTACGCCGTGATAGCTGATTCCCCAGAGTAAAGGCAAAAGAAAGAATTTTCGTTTTTTTTGCTCTTTTACTTCTAACTTTTTCCGTTCTTCGACAACCAAAACCCACAGGGGTGCTAAGGCAATCCAAGCAAAAAACCACGCACCTACTGGTGCGGTGGTTAACCCCATCAAAATACCGCTGGCTAAGGCAATGAGTGAAGGCCAAGAAATGCGCTTTGTCAAAGCAGGAGGAAGGCAAAATATGTTCAAGATCATTCATCCTTCCTCCTTCATGGTTTATTCTTCTGGAACTTCTTCCTCATCACCAGTAGAGGGGGGAACTAACGCCGCCGCCGCGATCGCATCATCCTCATCAAGTCGTTGCACTCTTACCCCTGTTGCCATTCTTGATTGCAGGGAAATCGCATCTGTTGCTTGACGGATGATAATGCCTCGGCTTGTCACCATCATTAGCTCATCACCTTCATTAATCGTTCGCAGAGCAGCTAGTTTATCGTTAGGCTTGCGGAACTTAGTAGCAACTAATCCCATCCCAGCGCGATTTTGCAGCCGGAATTGACCAACTGGCACCCGTTTCCCATATCCGCCTGTTGTAATTACTAGCACCCACGGCCCGTTACCGTTGACGATGGGAGCGTCTTCCGCTGGTTCCGCTTCTTCAATCTCCGCTATTTTGGCGACTACTTGACTTGGCAGTATATCCATGCCTATCAGTTCATCTCCAGTGCGGAGAGCCATTGCTCTGACTCCGCGAGTAGCACGACCCAAGGGACGTAATTGCTCGTGATTGGTGCGGAAGTGAATTGCCATGCCTTGGCGCGATCCGATGATGATGCTATCATCCACTCTAGCGCGTCGCACCCACCGCAATTGATCTCCCTCTTCTAAGGAGATGGCGATTAAGCCATTGGAGCGGATGTTACTGAAAGCAGCTAATTCGGTCTTTTTGATGTAGCCGCCTTTAGTTAACATTACCAGGTATTCTTCGCGGCTAAATTCGCTCACCGACACGATTGAGGTAATTTTTTCGTCGCGGGGAATGGGCAGCATTTGCACGATGGGGATACCCCGCGCTGTGCGAGAAGAAGCTGGGATTTGGTAAGCTTTGAGGCAGTAAACAACCCCGCGATCGCTAAAGAATAAAACGCTATCGTGGTCGCAGCAGGTGAGGAAATGCTCAACGCCATCATCCTCTTTCATGCCAGTACCTTTTTTACCTCTGGTGTTGCGGCTTTGTGCTTCAAAGGTGTTAACTGGCATCCGCTTGAGATAACCTTGTTCTGTTAGCAGAATCAAGGCTTTTTCGTTGGCGATTAAGTCGGTGTCGTCAATTTCACCTTCCGCGTGTTCGATGACGGTGCGGCGAGGTGTCGCGTGGACGGTTTTGATTTCCGTCACCTCGGTTTGGATGATTTCTAAGATACGTTCGCGTCGTGCCAAAATATCTTGCAAGTCGGCAATCTGCGCTTGTAACTCGTCGTGTTCTAAGCGAATTTTCTCAGCTTCCAGTGCAGTTAGTCGCCGCAACTGCATCTGTAAAATTGCATCCGCTTGCGCCTCAGAAAGCCCGTAGTTGTCCATCATCTGCGTCTTTGCCGTTGGTGTGTCGGCGGCGCGGCGGATCAACTCAATCATCTCATCTAGGTGCAACAGGGCAATCAGTAACCCTTGCAGCAGATGATCTCTTTCTTCTGCTTTCCGCAGTTCGTAGCGGGTGCGGCGGGTGATGCACTCAATCCGGAAATCTAGGAAAACGGTGAGGAACTGTCTTATTGTGAGCGTTTGGGGTTCCCCATTCACCAGCGCCAGCATATTCGCCCCAAAGTTGGCTTGTAGGGGCGTTTGCTTGTACAAGTTGTTGAGGACAACGCGGGGATAAGCGTCTCGCTTGAGTTCGATCACGATTCTCATCCCATCGCGATCGCTTTCATCCCGAATATCTGCAATCCCTTCCAGCTTCTTATCATTCACCATGTCGGCGATTTTCTCAATCAACGCTGCCTTATTCGTTTGGTAAGGCAACTGAGTGATAATAATCGCTTCCCGATCCGGTCGTCCCCGATGTTCAATGGTGTCTATTTCAGCGACACCCCGCATCGTAATCGATCCGCGCCCAGTTGTATAAGCTTCCTTAATCCCAGATACTCCCAGAATCTGCGCTCCTGTGGGAAAATCTGGCCCCGGAATATACTGCATCAACTGGAGGTCGGTAATTTCTGGATTCTGGATTAGCGCCATTAATCCATCAATCAACTCTCCCAGATTGTGCGGTGGAATGTTCGTTGCCATCCCCACTGCAATACCACTGGAACCATTGAGCAACATTTGGGGAATGCGTGACGGTAATACCAGCGGTTCTTGCTGGGAACCATCGAAGTTATCCCCAAAATCTACAGTTTCCGACTCAATATCCTGTAAAAGGGCGGCACCTGTGAGGGATCTTAGGCGGCATTCAGTGTATCGCATTGCCGCGGGCGGATCGTTGTCAACTGAACCAAAGTTGCCGTGTCCGTTAATCAGGGGGTCGCGCATGGAGAAATCCTGCGCCATCCGTACCAAAGCATCGTATACCGCAGTATCACCGTGGGGGTGGTATTTACCCAGCACTTCTCCCACCACCCTTGCACACTTGCGGAAAGGACGATCGTGGGTAAGCCCCAGTTCGTGCATTGCGTAGAGAATGCGACGATGTACGGGTTTCAGACCATCCCTGGCATCTGGCAGCGCCCTACCGACAATTACGCTCATTGCGTATTCCAGGTAAGACCGGGACATCTCATTCCCTAAATCCGTTGGGATAATCCGCTCCTGGGAAGTGGTCATACTATGAAAAAGCTCCAAAAATGTAGAAGAATGGCAGATAATACGCAAAAAATTGCGATTATTTCCGCCTTAATTCTAAAGAATGACAAATTATATGAAAATTTTATCACATTTTGGCTTTTATTGGGCGTTAGTCATTGACAATTGGTGTGTCGAAAAACTCCTCCCCAACCCTCCCCGAAACAGGAACTGAACAGGATTATCTTACGTCCGCTGTGCGTGCGGGGAATGAGGGTTTTTATTGATTGGTCGCTAAGGCGAGAAAATTGATCAGCACAAGAAGCGATCGCATACTGACAAAGCAATAGCGGCTTATGAATATTGACCAATGACTATTCTGCGATCGCTTCTTGTTGAGTCTTGAGTTGAGAAGCAATCAAAGGTGCTTTGGGTGCGAGAAAGAAGCCAATCAAACTAGCGAACAAGATTGGCGTTAAAGGGCTGATATTGGCAAGTTTCGTCAACAATAAAGTGGTACTTATCGGTGTTCGCGTCACTGCTGCGTTTAACGCTGCCATTGTGCAAATCATGGCAAGAGAAGGATTGAGTGCGGGAATTAAAATTGCGATCGCTTTCCCCAAACACGCACCTGTAAAAAACAGCGGGATGATAAACCCACCCCGCCAACCTCCAGTGACAGTAACGCCAATCGCAGCCATCTTTGCCAAAGCTAGAGTAAAGAGGAAAACAGCAGAAAAGTTACCTACCAAGACGGTATCTAACTCTTCATGGCCAAAATAACGAGTTAGGGGGAAAGATACCGCTAAAATGCCCAATCCCAGACCTGCGAGTGTGGTGCGGAAATAAATCGGGCCACCGATGCGGGCAAAGATGCGATCGCACCCGCGAAAAATTGCCATAAACACCCATGCAGCGATCGCCCCAATAACCCCAAACAAAATTGCCCAGCCATAATCATCAACGTTTTCTAAAAGGTACTGGGGAAAATGCCAAGTCGGTGCAATACCCAGTTTCGTAATTACAGCAAACACCAGATAACTCGCACAACTGGCAACAATCGCTGGAAGCATTGCTTCGTAATACTCCACAACGTGTTGATGATGCAAAATCTCCAAAGCGAATATTGCACCACCAAGAGGTGCGCCAAACAAAGCAGTGAAGCCAGCAGCCATCGCCGCCAAACTCATCGTTCTCAGGTCTTCCCCCTCCAGATGCAAGCGATCCGCTACCCACGTACCAAAAGATCCGGTTACTTGTACCAGGGGCGCTTCTGGGCCAGCACTACCCCCAGCCGATATGCTGAGTAGAGATGCCAGAATCATTGACGGATTTTTAGTTGCATCCAGCCGTCCGCCGCGAAAGTGGATATTATCGACAATTACGGCAATTTCCCCCGGATTTCCTAAAAAATGAATTACGGTGCCAACAAGTAAACCAGCCAGTGGCATCAATAGGAGTAGTCTCGGCCCCTCAACCTGGTGTAAGACGTGAATCATCAACTCCAGAATGTTCCAGTACAACCCAGCGAATAGTCCGCAAACAGTACCAACAATCGCCCAGCGGAAAACCCAGCGGGAAATCATTAACGGATTACGCTTTACCAGTCCAAAAAGCTGAGGAAATGTCCAGCGTTGAGTTTCATTATTTGGAGGGCGATTTCTGGGTGACACGGCTTGTTTCCTTGATATCGTAGGCAAAAGAGTTGCTTACCCTAAGCTAACTCCAGAAGTAAGTCGAAGAATTTTAATTTATGGATTTTAGAGATATCGAAACGTAATAGGGTGAAAATATTTGATTTGAATTTAAGCCTCAAGGTAGTGGGTGCCTTACCAGAGGCAAGCTTAAGCTGAAACAGAGAAATGCAAATAGAAGCCTGGAATTATCTATGAGCGCACCAGAAGAAAACATGAACGAACAAGACAAAGAATTAGAGCCAGAAGTCAAAGAAGCGATCGCTAAAATTAAACAGCCTCCATCAATCAACGAAACTCTGATGGAAGAAGATCCACAATACCTGATCAATAACCCTGCTGTGGCACCGCAAATGCAATCGCTTAACGACCCAGGCGGAACAGATATGATAGACAATATTTATAAGCAAGATTTATCGGAGGAAGACAAATAATTAGGATAGATACAATGCCAGAAAGCATCAATGCTGCCTAATTTTCTCCGACTATGCTGCCAGTAATCTACTCGGATGACTTTCTCAATCACAACACTGGACGATTTCACCCCGAAAGACCAGCACGCCTAACAGCAATTGTACAAGCAATAAATGCTGCTCCTTGGGCATCTCAAATTGATTGGCAGCTGCCAACACCAGTGAAAGATAGGGCGATCGCGCCTATATTACAACAAGTTCACACTCAAGATCACATCGAGAGAGTCCAGCGTATCGCCCAAAACGGCGGCGGACACTTGGACGGCGATACCCTGGTTTCCCCCCAGAGTTACGATGTCGCCTTATTAGCCGTGAGTGCGTGGCTGGATGGAGTGGATAGGGTACTCGAAACCGGAAACCCAGCCTTTGTGCTAGCTCGTCCCCCTGGACATCACGCCGAGAGAATCGCCGGGATGGGGTTTTGCTTGTTCTCGAATGCCGCGATCGCAGCTTACCACGCCCTTGAACAACCAGGAATCAACCGCGTTGCCATTCTCGATTGGGACGTTCATCACGGCAACGGTACGCAAGATATTGTCGAAACCCATCCCAAAATTGCCTACTGTTCGCTGCATCAATATCCTTGCTATCCCGGCACCGGAAAAGCTTCTGAACGAGGAAACTACAACAACGTACTAAATCTACCATTACCTCCTGGCAGCGCGATCGCTGATTATAAACCGCGTTTTGAACAAAAAATTCTGCCTTTTTTAACCGACTTTCAGCCAGATTTGTTGATTGTCAGTGCAGGCTACGACGCAAATGCAGACGATCCGTTAGCCAGCATTAACTTGAAACCGCAAGATTTTGGCGTATTCACAGATTATTGTCTGCAAGTAACCCGTCGCATCCTTTTTGGTCTTGAAGGCGGTTATGATCTCTCGGCACTATCTGAGTCTGTCCTCGCGACTATCGAAAGGTGTTTGGTATAGAAGGAAAAGGAAAACATTCTCCTTCCTCTGGTTCCCAGTCTCAGCCTTTACCTTTGCTCTCGTTCCTGGGCTGTGTGGACTGGGAACGCTTTTTTTTGAGACGAAAGCTAGTAACGATCTGGTATAAAATTGCAAAGCTTCTCTTCGATACTGCTTTAGAAAAGCACTCGCTTGGTAGTTAACCACAGTGTTTTTACGGAGTTCATAGCTAGCTTATATTACCTTTACTTCTCAGGCAGTCAAGTCTTAGCCGTATAATTACGGGGAAATTTTTTGGCTTGAAGCAGAATCTAGTGATCTTTCTGAGGAAATTCATAGCCAAGGTGTGGAGTAATAAGGGAAGATAAACAACAGCCCAAAGCTGAAAAGACGAACCAATGACTACCTACATTACCTTTGAAACCGCACTTCGGATTATTGAAAACGCCTATCTAGTTTCAGCAGGATTGCTGTTGGCGGGTTCATACATCGGTTTGACAGCCATCGAAAAGATGGAAAAATCTGACGACAATTTCCCAACACGGCAATTCGGTTCTCGCTAGACAGTTCTCACCGTATTTGACAGTTGAGTTGTACGCACTCAACACTCGCGTCGCACTCAACGGTTACAGATTTTCGGAATCGTCAGCATTGACCGTGTAGAACACGCTAATACCCACTTCGGGTAAGAAGACTGCGATGAGTTTGTTCCATTGTCCCGATTTTACAAGTGATGTTGATTAAAAACTCAGATTAGACTTACTCCACAGTACCTGGGACTCAACATTGATAAGTATTCACCAGTAGAGACAACAACTACCCCTATCCAGGGGTTTTTTTTTAACTAAGGGGGCTGGGGGCTGGGGACTAGGGACTAGGTAAAACTTTTTTCCAATCCCCTTCTCGGTCAGGAAGCTTTGACATTTATGGCAATCTATGCACTAAGCGCTCGCTTCTGCCGTCAAAGGCTACTGTTTGCTTTTTTAGGTCGAATTATAAACAGGGTTCATATAATTTTAGAAAAAAAACTTTTCTTTACATCCATCTAACGGAATATTTACGTCTTTCTTTGGGTATACTTGGCAGAACTGCGAAAACAATCAGGAAGAAAACTCAAATGGCAGAAATGAACTGTTTAGAGTTGGAACAAGAAATTGGCAAGATGGCTGCGGCAATGATGACCCGTAACAGCCAGATAGGGGAAGACCTAATCGCCAATCTCAAAACTCAGATGACGCTTGAAGATGTAGCTGGTGTGATGCTGGTGAGTATTGAGCGTTTGATGTGGTTTGACACCGAATCGGTTATCTGGACTATAAAACATCTGATTCCTAGCGATGTGATGCAACAAATCCGCAGAATTACTTCAGTCGCTGTCTGTAAGCAGTTGATTGGCAAAGGATTCACGCCAGGAAAAGATTTTAGTGTCAGTGCTACAGGCAAACTGCTCCTCAACCAGAACGCTAAAACAGCAATATTACCTCTGGCGACAATAGAGTAATTTCAGGCGCTCTTGGATGCCGCCAGACGAACTTAATCAGAGAGAGAACACAGGCATAGTTTTTCGCGCGTCCTCGGCATCATGTAGAGACGAGTACAGGTTGGGCGGCATAATTCCCTTGCTAACTGCATTTCTTGCACAAATAGTCTGTTTGTAACAAAAATGTTGTGAGGAGGATCACTTAAAGAAAAGATGGGTATCACACCCCTCACACGGTTTTAATCACTTCCGTATATAAAGAAATGTATAAAACTAAAAATAGAAGATTCTGTGACCTACGATGCCAGACAAAGCTCTCGTCCCCATCGCGATCGCTCAACCCACAGAAATCTTAAATCAGTTGAAGAGTGGGCAACTGCTTAAGGTCAACGGTTTTCCTGGTAGTGCGATAATCATCTGCCATCGGCATCATGCGGAAATGGCAGGCCCAGGCGCAGCTGTTGGCAGTTTGTTTGATATCAATTGCCGTCGGGTAATCCCCATCGGCAATCCGTCTGTAGTTTACCCAGAGTCTCTTGCAGAACGTCAAAAAGCTTATGTCGTCCGGCAGCAATGGATTCGCTTGAATCAAAAAGCGATGGAGCATTGCGTACCCCTGCACCGTGCTGTGGCGATTTTAAGGCTATTTGAGAGATACTTTGGCCCCGAAGCAACTACCCAAATGCCGGATGAGATTTTGGCTCAGTTGGTAGGAGTTTTCCCAAAAACAATCCAGATGGCGCGTCTAGCGACTGACAATCAAGTAGAAAGTAAGAAGCGAAATTTGCAACAGGTAACAGCCTGAGGAAAATAGGGATTGGGAATTGGGGATTGGAAAGAATCTTACCCAGTCCCCAGCCCCTAATCCCCAATCCATCCTTGTTAAATTAGCTTGATGGCGCGAAGACCGAAATATAGCGCTAAAGCTGCACCAAAGGCAGCACCCAAAATCAAAATGTAAGCGATCGCAGCAGAGATATCCATTTTTCGCGTTAACCTAATATCGACTATGAACTATTGAATCATCAACTGGAGTAGAATACAGCCGACAAGCGATCGCTCTTTGATGGGGAAGACTTATGGAATCGGTTATTGGGGTTAATTTACCACAGGAATCTTACGAGATTGCGATCGCATCTGGCAATCTGGCAAAACTCGGCGACAGAATGATGTCGCTAAACCTGGGTAAGAAAGTATTAGTCGTTTCTAACCCGGTAATTTTTCAATATTACGGGGAAGTGGCGATCGCATCCCTCAAAGAAGCTGGTTTTGAAGTCGCACAAATTACTCTCCCAGCTGGGGAAAGCTACAAAACTCACGACTCACTACAAAAAATCTACGACGCTGCCTTAGAAAATCGTTTAGAACGTTCCTCAACTATGGTAGCTTTGGGCGGTGGCGTAATTGGCGATATGACTGGCTTTGCATCTGCCACTTGGTTGCGCGGGATTAACTTTGTGCAAGTACCGACAACGCTGTTGGCGATGGTTGATGCGTCAATTGGCGGGAAAACGGGAGTTAATCATCCCCAAGGGAAGAATTTAATTGGTGCTTTCCATCAACCGCGAGAAGTTTTAATTGATCCAGAAGTGCTAAAAACCTTGCCAGTGCGGGAGTTTCGAGCTGGAATCGCAGAAGTTATCAAGTACGGGATTATCTGGGATGCAGAATTATTTTCTCAGATGGAGCGATCGCAATATCTCGACTGTCTGGACAATCTAGACCTAGGTTTATTACAAGAAATCCTGACTCGCTCTTGCCAAGCTAAAGCTGATGTGGTGAGCAAAGATGAAAAAGAAGCTGGACTCAGAGCAATTCTCAACTACGGTCACACCATCGGTCATGCAGTCGAAAGCTTAACCGAATACCGCGTAGTTAATCACGGTGAAGCTGTAGCTATTGGCATGGTAGCAGCGGGTGAAATTGCCGTAACCTTACAGATGTGGGATAAGTTAGCCTCAGAGCGTCAAAACGCCTTAATCCAAAAAGCCGGATTACCTACTGCATTACCACCAGGACTAGATATTGAAGCAATTGTAGACGCTCTCTCGACCGATAAAAAAGTTAAAGCCGGAAAAGTGCGCTTTGTCCTCCCGACGCAAATTGGAGCAGCTATAGTAACCGACCAGGTGCCACGGGATGTGATAAAACAAGTGCTGCAACAAATGAGTAGCTAATACAAATTACCAATTACCACTATTTGATATGACTCACTATGGCATCATCTGTCCTACAGCAACAGGACACCTCAACCCAATGACCACTTTAGGACGCGAACTGCTTTCTCGCGGTCATCGCGTCACTGTCTTCGGGATTGAGGATGCCCAACCCAAGGCACTTGCAGCCGGATTGGACTTTTGGGCAATTGGAGAATCCGAGTTCCCACACGGGATAACTAAGCAATCTTTGGGAGAACTGGGGAAACTAAGCGGACTCGCTGCCTTGCGCTATACCATCAGTCTGATCCAACAGAGTGCTGCTATGCTGCTTCGAGAGGCTCCGGCAGCCCTCAAAGTAGCAGGCGTAGAAGCATTGTTAGTAGACCAAATTTCATATGGGGGAGGGACGGTAGCAGAATTCCTAGAGATTCCTTTCATTACTGTGTGCAGCGCCATGATGGTTAATCAAGAAGACGGCGTTCCCCCATTTTCTTCACCTTGGAGTTATAACACTGCATTGTGGGCGCGTCTGCGGAACAAAGCAGCTTACAATCTATTCAATCGCATCACTAAGCCAGTCCGGGACGTGATAAGCGAGTATCGCCAAAGGTGGAATTTACCCCTCTACTTTCACTCGAACGATCAATACTCGCAACTAGCGCAATTGAGTCAACAGCCAGCTGAGTTTGAATTCCCAAGGCAGAATTTACCTAAAGTCTTTCATTTTACTGGCCCATATCACAATCCAGCCAGCCGAGAACCTATATCTTTTCCCTTTGAAAAGTTAACGGGAAAACCCTTAATTTACGCCTCTATGGGAACTGTACAAAATCGCCTGCTGGATATTTTCCGCGATCTTGCCGCAGCTTGTGAAGGATTGGATGCTCAGTTAGTGCTTTCTCTGGGCGGTTCAACTAGCCCAGAATCGCTCCCAGGACTGCCTGGTTCACCCTTGGTTGTAGAATATGCACCTCAACTAGAATTGCTACAAAAAGCCGCCCTGACGATTACCCATGCAGGCATGAATACTACTTTGGAATCCTTGAGTAATGGGGTGCCAATGGTAGCGATTCCGATTGCCAACGATCAGCCGGGAGTAGCAGCGCGTATAGCTTGGACTGGTTGTGGCGAAGTTGTGCAGTTGTCTCGGTTGAGTGTTCCTAAATTACAAGCAGCTATACAACGGGTGCTGACTCAAGATTCTTACAAGCAGAATGCTACCAGGTTACAAGCAGCGATTCACCGTGCTGGAGGAGTCCGTCGAGCTGCCGATATTATTGAACAGGCTATATCTACAGGAAAGCCTGTTCTTTGTGATGCTAACGGTTGACCTTCCTAGATATCACATTTGTCTCGTTTCTAGGGTGAGGCTGGGAACGCATACATAGAATATGTAGGCTCTACTCCTATACACCACTTCATCAGAATGCTCACACTGTAAAGGAATTCCCATGCAGAGCATAGAAGTTCGGAAGTGTGGGGTGTCAAGGTGCACGTCTTTTTTTTATCCCTTGGTGCTTAACATAAATTTATTTAAATTAACAGCTTGTTACTTTAGTTAGTTAAGGTATATATTCATATTGTAAGTATTTATTCCTAAGACGTCACTTTTTAGTTCAGTCAATTAAGGAAAATTTTACGGGACAAGTACAGGTAGCCAAAGCAAGTACCTGCCATACGCAACCTGAAACCCCTGGTATACCCCTCAACCTTGCGTAGGTTCTAGATAATGAACGCACAATTCCCGTGGATAACCACTATTGTTCTGCTGCCCCTATTAGCTTCTTTTGCCATCCCGGTACTACCTGATAAAGAAGGCAAAACTGTTCGCTGGTACGCTCTTGGGGTAGCGTTGGTAGACTTTGCCCTGATGGTTTATGCCTTTTGGTATCACTACGACCTAAATAACCCAGGCTTTCAACTGGTAGAAAACTACGCCTGGGTGCCGCAACTGGGACTGAACTGGTCAATGGCGGTCGATGGGTTGTCAATGCCACTAATTGTCTTAACTGGCTTAGTCACTACCCTAGCTATATTTGCGGGTTGGAAAGTTACCAAAAAGCCGCGCTTGTTTTACTTCCTGATGCTGGTGATGTTAAGCGCCCAGATTGGTGTCTTTGCCGCCCAGGATATGCTCTTATTCTTCATGATGTGGGAACTGGAATTAGTGCCAGTGTACCTGCTGATCTCTATCTGGGGCGGAGAAAAGCGCCGATATGCAGCCACCAAGTTTATCCTCTACACCGCCTTAGCGTCTGTATTCATTCTGGTATCAGCCTTCTTGATGGCATTTTCAGGCGATACAGTCACCTTTGACATGGCGGCGCTAGCAGCCAAGCATTATCCCAAAGCATTAGAATTAGCCGCTTACGCTGGATTCTTGATTGCCTTTGGTGTCAAACTGCCGATTTTCCCCCTCCACACTTGGCTACCAGATGCCCACGGCGAAGCTTCCGCCCCCGTTTCGATGATTTTGGCTGGGGTGTTGCTGAAAATGGGCGGCTATGCGCTGATCCGCATGAACATGGAAATGCTACCCAATGCCCATGCTTACTTCGCGCCAGTCCTAGTAATTCTGGGCATGGTTAACATTATCTACGGCGCTTTGACCGCTTTTGCCCAAACCAATCTCAAACGGCGGTTGGCTTATTCTTCAATTTCCCACATGGGCTTTGTGCTGATTGGTATCGCCTCGTTCACAGATTTAGGTTTGAATGGTGCGGTGCTGCAAATGGTTTCCCACGGCTTAATTGCGGCAGCGTTATTCTTCCTCTCAGGCGTTACCTACGACCGTACCCACAGCTTGATGATGGACAAAATGGGGGGACTTGCCAAACAAATGCCCAAGGTGTTTGCCTTGTTCACAGCAGGTTCGATGGCTTCCCTCGCGTTACCGGGAATGAGCGGTTTTGTGGGCGAACTGACGGTATTTTTAGGCTTGACGACAAGCGATGTTTACAGCCCCATCTTCAAAGTTGTGGTGGTGCTGTTGGCGGCGGTGGGATTGATTCTTACACCAATGTATTTACTGGATTTGCTGCGTCAAGTATTCTACGGGCAGTCTAATCCAGAATTGACAACATTAGTGGCGATGGATGCTAAGCCTCGTGAAGTGTTTATCACTGCTTGCTTGTTAATACCCATCATCGGAATTGGTTTGTATCCCAAGGTGGCGACTCAAACCTATGATGTTAAGACTGTTGCAGTTGCAGCCCAGGCGCGTAATGTGCTGACCCTGGTTGCCCAAAAACAAGCGCCTCTGTATTCTCAAGCTTTATTGGCACCAAAACTACCTGGTGCGGTTGATTAAGTTTCCTTCCTGGCTGGAAATTAAACTTAATTTAAGGAGCCTGATTGTTTAAGGCTCCTTTTTTGTTTTATTGTGGGTATGCAAATGTTAGGAAAAAGCAGGAATTATGGCTATTTTCTGACAATAACCCATACTGCATGGATAATCCCTGGTACATAACCTAGGAAAGTCAAGACGAGATTAATCCAAAAGTCTGTGCCAATCCCTACTTGCAAGAAAACTCCAAGAGGTGGAATAAAAATGGCTATGAGTATGCGGAAAAAATCCATAATACCCTCCGTATAAGAGTTATGGTTGATACTTCTCAACAGTAGCATCGATACTGGGCTGAGCCATCTCTATTGAGATAGAAAAGCAGCTCTAAGCAATTAAAACTAAGAAATTAAAAATTAAAAACTGTAAAAGCCAGTGGTCGCTTTTCCCTTCGGGCGCTTATTGAAGGTAAATTAAATACCCGACAGCCGAGCGATGCCATAAAATAAATGTTGTGGATGGCTGGTGAAGTAAAAAAGTATAAATATTAGTTATAATAATGAACTTTTTCGCTGGTAGAGGGTCGTCATTTTAGGTGAGTGGCGCGATCACAAAATATGAAGTTATCCTATTGACAAATTAAGGCAGCGATCGCATTGGATATCATTTCAGGATATCCGGTTAACTCGAACGGTCATTTTTATGAGTAATTCTGCTGTTAGAGCAGCCTGGTTCAAGCGAGTGAGGGGTGCAATGATAAATGACCTTGACCAGCTCTTTGAGGATTCCCAACAACGCTTGCAGGAGTTGTGGCAGTATACCGAAGAGTTATCGGAGCTGGAAAAGCAGCCGATAGTGGAAGTTCTGGAGCAATTATCCAGCCAACTGCAAGAAATGCAAGTAGTGACACGCTACCAGATACGCCAAAAATTGGCTACCAACACTCGTGTAGAACTCGTCGCACAAGGACAGCATTATCAATCTGATCAGGAGTTACATCGTCAAGGGGATTCCGATGATCCAATAGTAGCGATCGCGCCGAGTTATGAAATTGCCTACCTGGTGACAAATCCACAAGGGGTAATTCTAGAAGCGAATCGGACAGCAGCACAATTGTTGGACAATTCTCCGGAGTGCCTGCTGGGTAACTCTTTAGTGGAGTTTGTCGCCGCCGATGCTCGTGGTGACTTTCATGCTCAGCTTAGCGCATTGCAACAAGGAGCGGTTGTCAAAAATTGGGAAATCGGCTTAGCTAAAGCCCAAGGCGAACTGTTTACTGGTGTGTTAAGTGTAGAGCCAGTGCGCCAAGTGCAGCAACCTCATCAAGTGGTAGGGTTGCGCTGGTTCCTCGAAGATATTACTGAGACTAAATACAATTCGGTGGTTTGTCTTAACCAAAGAAAGCTGGAGTGTGTCCAAGACGATTTAGAAAACTTGCTGGCAGAATCCTTAGAATCGGAAGGCGAACTAGCTGATGAAACAGAGTGCGAAGCGCCCCACAATATGTTACTTCGCCAAACGCTTTTGCGTCGCACTTGGGCGCTACAACGGGCGCTCAAGTTTGAAGCAATGCTCAAACTTATTACCGACAAATTGCGCGATACTCTCGACGAAAACCAGATTTTGCAAACCGCCGTACAGGAATTAACTCTGGTGCTGGGTGTTGAAGGTTGCGATACAGCTTTGTACAATGCCGACCGCACGGCGACTATTACCCATGAGTACACGATAGGATTGCCGTCTGCTCTAGGGGAAGTCGTATCAATCGACAACTTGTTTGCCGAAGATACTCAATTGTTGCAAGGTGCGTATTTCCAGTTTTGTTACTTAGTGCCAGGGATTCGCGGACAAGTGGCTATCTTAGCTTGTCCAATTTTTGATAACCAGGGGATGTTGGGGGATCTGTGGTTATACAAGCGGCACGAAGAGGCTTTTAACGAGTTAGAAATCAGATTAGCGCAGCAAGTCGCTTCTGGGTGCGCGATCGCAATTCGCCAAGCTCGACTTTACCAGGCAACCCGAAGTCAAGTAGTAGAACTGGAAAAACTCACTCGCCTCAAAGATGACTTCTTAAGTACCGTTCCTCATGAATTGCGATCGCCTGTCGCTAACATGAAAATGGCAATTCAGATGTTAGGCATTGCCTTAAATAAAGACCACGGATTGTTCGCAGAGCTATCCAAGCCACCAGCAAAAAGAAACAAAGTAGCTCGCTACTTCCATATTTTACATAACGAATGCGAACGAGAAATCAACCTAGTTAATGACCTCTTGGAATGGCAAAAACTTGATACCGAAGTTCAACCCCTAGTGCTGACAACAATTGAAATGCTCGAATGGCTTCCCAAAGTCATCGAGCCTTTTGTTCAGCAAGCTCAAGAACGCCAGCTAAACTTAGAAATTAACATCGAGCCGGAACTGCCTCCCTTAGTTTGCGACCACGCCAGTTTAGGGCGAATTTTAAGCGAGTTGCTGACCAATGCCTGCAAGTACACGCCAACCCAAGAAAAGATTGTCGTCACAGCTCGTGCCGCACAAGCAAGAATAGAAGTGAGCGTGAATAATACTGGGGTGGAAATTCCAGCAAGCGAGAGGGAGAGGATTTTTGAGAAATTCTACCGCATCCCTAGCACCGATCCTTGGAAGCAGGGGGGAACTGGATTAGGACTGGCGCTGGTGCAAAAGCGAGTGGCACTTTTAGGAGGTACGATTCAGTTGGAAAGTAGTGCAAATCAAACTTGTTTTACAGTGTCTTTGCCGCTAAAACCTTCAGAACTTTAAAAAGGTAAATTATGGGTTATAGAGTATCTAAAGATATTGCCATAAAACATTTGATTTTAGGCTTTAAACCTACAATTCAGAAGCTTGGTGCTTGGGGTTTGAGCCACCTGTCCCAACAAATCGCAGATTTGAAATTTTCAGCTTCTAAGTGAACTGTATTGCTTTATAACTAACAATGAACCTGATGGATGGGAATTTTAATAACAAATTCCGTACCTTTCCCCATCTGAGAAAAACAGCGCAAAGAGCCAGAATGTTTCTCGACTACTATTTGGTAACTGATCGACAATCCTAAACCAGTGCCTTTGCCAATAGGTTTGGTGGTATAGAAGGGATCAAAAATTCGTCGTCGCACTTCTTCGTTTATTCCCGAACCATTGTCTGCAATCCGAATCGATACATGATTGCTACCTCGCACTTCAGTACAAATCCGAATCGTAGGAACTGAGGATAAGGAGGATAAGGCTTCTTCTTCCTGGTCTATTCTTGTTTCCCCAGTCCCTAGTCCCCAGTCCCTAGTCCCGATTTCCAAGGCATCAATAGCATTACTAATAATATTCATAAATACCTGATTGAGTTGTCCGGCGTAGCAGTCAACTTTGGGCAGATTACCATAAGTTTTGATTACTTGGATTTCGGGACGATTTGGTTGAACTCGCAGGCGATTTTCCAGAATCATCAGCGTACTTTCGATACCTTCGTGGATATCTACCTCTTTCATTTCGGCTTCGTCGAGGCGGGAGAAAGTTCGTAATGACAGAACGATGTCGCAGATGCGCGTAGCTCCCATTTTCATTGAAGAGAGAACTTTGGGAAAGTCTCCTTTGAGAAAATCTAAGTCGATAGCTTTTATTTCTTCTGTGATTTCTCTTGTGGGATTGGGATATTGTTCTTGATAAAGTTGCAGCAGGCGCAGCAAATCTTCAGCGTATTCAGTGGCGGGGGTGATGTTGCCATAGATGAAGCTTACCGGGTTGTTAATTTCGTGAGCTACACCTGCTACTAGCTGACCGAGAGAAGACATTTTTTCTGATTGAATCAGCTGGAATTGGGTTTTTTGCAATTCTCTCAAAGTTTTTTGTAACTCTTGCGCCTGTTCTCGCAATTGCGCTTCCGATGCTTTTAAGGCGTGTTCGGCGGCTTTCTTGTCGCTAATGTCTCGCACAATTACCAGGGCTTCAGTTTCCCCACTGACGGCATACCGAGCTTCATAATCGCGCATTTTGCCGTCCATCGCCTGTATCTGATACTCATAAATTTGAGGTTCACCAGTAGCGATCGCTGTTAAAAGATTTTGCATGGTAAACTCAGCTACCTCTGGGGGCATCACCTCATGTATCTTTTTGCCCATAAATAAGCTGGGACGCATTAAGAGGGAATCTTCTGTCGGCGCGTGGAAGTCGAGATACGTACCATCAAAGCTCATGCGAAATAACAAATCTGGAAGTGCTTGGATCAAGGCGCGATTTCTATATTCGCTCTTTTGCAATGCTTCCTCCGCGCGTTTGCGATCGCTAATTTCAAAGACGACTACACCAACGCCTAGCGGTCTGTCATCTTCTCCAAGCAGGGGAAAGTTAGAAGTTATCCAATGCCGCACTATATCAGGTTGTTTTGGTGTTTTGGCGCTGACTTCCTGGTTGATAAATGATTCGCCCTGGATTAATATCCGATGATACATTGGCTCTAGAGCTTGCGCGACACTTGGTACAACTTCCCTTAAACTCTTGCCAAAATGCTCCTGTCTAGATACTCCATTGATCTCTGCCAGTGCTTCGTTGATTTGTACGTATCTCAGCTGATCGTCAAAAATCCCAAGTCCGGCGGGTGCAGCGTTGAAAAAGGTATCAAATAATCTCTGGCGTAAGGCTAATTCTTTTTCTAGGGCAATGCGTGAGCTAATGTCTTGAATAACGGTAATAAAATATTTGGGTTTGCCAGACTCCTCGCGCACCAGCATCGGAGTTAGCTGCACCCAGACGAGGGAACCATCTTGGCGGATGTAACGCTTCTGGATCGAGTAACTTTGAATCTCCCCAGCCAGCAGTTGGCGAATGTACTCCAAATCGCTATTGAGGTCATCCGGGTGGGTGACATCTCCAAAGGTGAGCGCCTTTAGTTCTTCTTGGGTGTAACCCAGCAGATGGCAAACTTTTTGATTGACAAACAGCCAATGTCCATCTAAAGAAATATGGCAGATGCCAACAGCTGCTTGCTCAAAGGTGAATCGAAATTGCTCCTCGCTTTCTCGAAGTGCAGCAAGAGTTTGTTGGCGATCGCTAATGTCAATCCCTACCGCCATAAAAAAGTCAACTGTGGAACAGCCATCCTCGCCTGTCTCTTTAAACACCAACGTACCATGCCACTCTACCAACCGCTTTTCACCCGTCTTGGTTAGTACCTCGTTGGTATGTACGTTTGATCCACGAAACTTTACGAGACACTCTAAAATCTCTAAAACTCCCGCCTGGTCAGTTTCGGGGACGAACATCGGCAAGTAATCTTTACCCACTACCTCCTCTACGGTGTACCCCAATGCGTTTAGCATCGCTGGGTTCATCATCTGAACCTTTCCATCTGCGCTTATTGTGACAAAAAAAGCCGGACACGCTTCCGTCAGGGTGCGGCTGAAGTTCCTTTCTTTGATTAATTCTTCCTCAACAGCTTTGCGTTCTGTTATATCGGTGGAAATGCCGCACAGAGCGTAGGGAACACCGTTCTCGTCGCAGAGGGGAAACTTCAGCGCCAGGTAAGTGTGAATGTCATCTTGCAAAGCAACTTCCTCCAACTCCATTGGAGTTTTGGCTGCTAGCACGTTTTGGTCGTTATATCGAAATGTGTCTGCTATTTGCTTGGGGAAAATATCATAATCAGTTTTACCTTCTAACTCTTCTTTGTTGATGTGGAACACAGCTTCGCATTGGCGGTTGACCAAAAGGTATCGTCCTTGCGTATCTTTCAGGTAGATTAAGGCTGGGGAGTTATCCAAAATTGCCTGTAGTCGCTGTTGGCTCTCTTTTAGTGCTTCCTCTACCTGCGCTCGTTGGGCAATTTCAACTTGCAATTGATCAATAGCATTGTTGAGTTCAGCAGTACGCTCCTCAACAATAATTTCTAACGCTTCCTTTGCCTGTTTTAGCGCTGCTTCTGTGCTTGTATTAACGGCTTTAACAGCAGTACTTTCAGTAATTACCTGTGTCATCATCAAAATGCCACCGATGTCGCCCGAAGATTGCCGCCAAGGATGCAGTTCCCAATTCACCCAGTCAATTGTGCCATCAGCACGGGGAAAGGGAGCTGCTTCGCACTTTTGGACTTCTCCTGCCAAACTGCGCTGGTGGATCTGCTTCCAACGATGGGGAATTTCAGGAAAGACTTCGTAATGAGAGCGGCCGATGATATCTTGGTTAGTTAAGCCATAATCTGTTAGCCAGCGACGACTGGTTATCAGGTAACGCATATCGCGATCGAATATCGCGATCGCTGCTGGGGTGTGTTCCGCCAGCAATTGTAGCAGTTCCGCATTGTCTGGAACATTCATGGTTATTAAAATACAAAAAATAGCTTCTTTAATTAGCAGGAATAAAGAAATTCCCTAATTATATATTTATACTGATGCAATAGAAAATTCAAACAGAGACAATACGGATCTTAAGCAGCTCCCAAGCTGTTTTACCCGCAGATTTACCATGAAATACCTAAATAATTAGAATTATTTAGGTATTTTTTAATGAACGCAAAAAATTGATATATTGATATGCGGGTAGAAGTTAGTAGCGATCGCTACTAACCTCTATCCAGCACCTGAATTTATATAATTAAGTAAATCAGCCGCCACTAATTTTGGCTTTATAGCCTAATTTAGTAAGAATCTCAACGAGTTTCTGCGTATGATCGCCCTGAATTTCCAGAGTATTATCTTTAACAGTGCCACCAGTGCCGCACTGAGTTTTTAGCTGCTTCAGGAGAGCTTCTAGAGTTTCAGGTTTCACCTGAAAGCCACTAATCACCGTCACAGTTTTTCCCTTGCGCCCTTTACGAGAAGCCTGAACTTTCAGATTTTGCTGATTCGAGGGTAATTCGGCAATTGGTCTTTCAAAAGCAGCAGAATTATCGCCGTTGCCAAATTCCGAGTAGACAACGCGCTTTTGAGCAGATGTTTGGGAATCGGAGGATTTGCGGTTAGAAGAGGACATCGCAGTTAGGAATGAGGTTCTTTAACCATTAAGTACAGTGGGGGTTGAGACAGAAAAAGGAAAAATCGAGAATTATTTTTTTACCTTTTACCTTTTGCATCAGAGCCTTTTTTTGCCCACCCTACAACTATAATGAAGTTTATGCTGTGATTCCCTTTAATAACTGTGACACGTACTCCCATTTCTCCTAATCCTCAAGAAAGTGCTAACGCCTCTGCACAACAACCCGATGCGCTGGGAAGATTTGGACGTTTTGGCGGCAAGTACGTGCCGGAAACACTGATGCCGGCGCTCTTGGAGCTAGAAGCTGCTTTTGAGGAATATCGCCAAGATCCAGCTTTCCAACAGGAACTCACAGAACTGTTGCGGGACTATGTGGGACGACCAAGCCCACTTTACTTTGCCGAACGGCTAACTTCTCATTATGCTAAGCCAGACGGTACGGGGCCGCAAATCTATCTGAAGCGAGAAGATTTGAACCACACGGGCGCTCATAAAATTAACAATGCTTTGGCTCAGGCATTGTTGGCGAAGCGGATGGGCAAGCAACGGATTATTGCCGAAACGGGTGCTGGTCAGCACGGCGTAGCTACAGCTACGGTTTGCGCCCGGTTTGGACTAGATTGCGTCATCTACATGGGCGTTCATGATATGGAACGGCAAGCCCTGAACGTGTTTCGGATGCGGCTGATGGGGGCGGAAGTTCGCCCGGTGGCAGCGGGGACGGGAACGCTCAAAGATGCCACGTCGGAAGCAATTCGGGACTGGGTGACGAATGTAGAAACTACTCATTACATCTTGGGTTCGGTGGCGGGGCCGCATCCTTACCCGATGATGGTGCGGGATTTCCATACGGTAATTGGTCAAGAAACTCGCGCTCAAGCGATGGAAAAATGGGGCGGGTTGCCGGATATTCTCCTAGCTTGTGTCGGCGGCGGCTCGAATGCAATGGGACTATTTCACGAGTTTGTGAATGAGCCTAGCGTGCGGCTGATTGGTGTGGAGGCTGCTGGTGAGGGTGTGAATACAGAAAAACACGCGGCGACCTTGACAAAAGGGCGAGTTGGTGTATTGCACGGCGCGATGAGCTATTTGCTGCAAGATGAGGATGGTCAGGTTGTGGAGGCGCATTCGATTAGCGCTGGGCTAGATTATCCTGGTGTTGGCCCGGAGCATAGTTATCTCAAGGATGCAGGTCGGGCAGAATATTACAGCGTGACTGATGCTGAGGCGCTGGAGGCGTTTAAGCGAATGTCTCAGTTGGAGGGGATTATTCCGGCGCTGGAAACGTCGCACGCGATCGCATACCTCGATACTCTTTGCTCTCAACTAAGTGGCAATCCCCGCATTATCATCAACTGTTCTGGGCGCGGTGACAAGGATGTGCAAACAGTCGCAAAGTTGCTCAAAGACACGGAATCACTATAAAAGTAATGCCATTATCCGCACGGATAGCCTTGGGAATGCTTTTTCTTACTGCTGGGCTGAGTGGCTGCGATATCTTCAATAATCAGCCGCCACCCAGTACGCCTGCGACTCAACCAACCTCAAATTCTGGTTCCTACACAACCTTGGAACAGTCTGTTCACGAACAGATCAATCAGTATCGCAAGTCCCAGAATTTGCCCCCCTTAACTCTGAATGCTGAAATCAGCAAAGAGGCGAAGGCGCACAGTCAAGCAATGGCAAATGGTACAGTTGCTTTTAGTCACGATGGTTTTGAAGGGCGAGTTAAGGAAATTGGCACGTCGATAAACTATCGCAGTGCGGCGGAGAATGTGGCGTACAATCAAGGCTACAGTGATCCGGCTACCCAAGCGGTTCAGGGTTGGATAAAAAGTCCCGGTCATCTGAAAAATATTCAAGGTGATTTTAATTTAACTGGGATTGGTGTTGTCCAGAATGCTAAGGGTGAGTATTACTTGACGCAGATTTTTATCAAACGCGGGTAATAGTATTTTTGATTTTGGATAATGGAATTGGTTGGGTTTAATTCAGTAATGGTGTAAGGAGAGGAAATTGGAAGATTTTCAGGTTTGCGATCGCGACTTTCCCGACAATATACTTTCTGAGTATCTGCAAGAGGAAGCGATCGCTGTGGATACGGAAACAATGGGATTGTTACCGCAGCGCGATCGCTTGTGTCTGGTGCAGCTGTGCGACTCTAAAGATAGAGTAACAGTGGTGCAAATTGCCAAAGGACAAACAGACGCACCCAATTTAAAAAAGCTAATGGAAGCCCAAAGCGTCCTGAAAATCTTCCACTTTGCTCGTTTCGATGTCGCCCAGCTGCGTTATCATCTCGGCATCCACGTTCAGCCGATCTTCTGCACAAAAATCGCCAGCAAACTTGCTAGAACCTATTCCCCCCGCCACGGTCTTAAGGAATTGGTGCAAGAATTAGAAAAGGTGGAACTTGATAAAAGTTCTCAAAGTTCCGACTGGGGTAATGCAGAGAATCTTTCTGAGGATCAGCTGCGCTATGCGGCGAATGATGTGCGTTATCTAGTGAGCGTGCGGCAGAAACTTATTGCTATGCTGCAACGAGAAGAACGTTGGGAAATTGCCCAAGAGTGCTTTAAGTGTTTGCCCACTATAGTAGCTCTAGATTTACTGCAATATAAAGATATTTTTGAACACTGATATAGCAGTGTTCTTTTCTAGTCAGGCTTAAATATCTATAGATAGATTTCTTTCTACTGGATAGCCAACCGCCTTCCAAGCCGCTACACCGCCTCTAAGTTCAGACACATTTTCAAACCCAGCCGCACGCAGTTTTGTCGCTGCTGCTGCTGTTTCATCGTCGGTTTCGCCGTATACATAAATATCGCGATGTAGTTCTAAACTAGATAAGGCGCGGTTTACTAATTCGTTCATCGGTATGGGGATAGCTCCCATGATATGGCTGATGTTGAAAAAGCTGCGATCGCTTACATCAATAATCGTTAGCGCTGGTTCGCCCCAGTCCAGTCGTGCTTTCAGATCAAACACGCGCGACTGGGCGGCGATTGGTGGCGGTGAGGGAATAATTCCGAAAAAGTTACTCATGGCTGGCTGTGACTTTTTATAATATTCTCTGCAATTTAACAAGAACTTTTAAGAATTGCAAATTCTTATAGATAAAATATTTACATCCAGTCCAAGTTATGCCTACTGGTATAGGTGCAATTACTTAAAAAGCATAGGCATCGGGTAGGGATATCCAGTAAGCGATCGTGCGTAGCACAAAATCCCGGTGGGAGCATCCCGATGCGTGCAAATCTAGCAGACGAATTTTATTCGCCGTTTTTACAAGCATTGGCATTCTCCGGTATTAACTATTAGAAATACCAAAGTTAAAATAAAATAAAAAATTTTTAAATTATTGAATATTAAATGTATATAGTTTTTATTTACCTGCAAAATTGGACAAAGCTTTCCATCAGCAAACCAACTTTATCCTTAATGTTTGACATCATTCTTCATCGGGTTTACTCACCCTAAAATTTCTGCCGTGCTAGGATAGCAATCAGATAAATTAGCGTTGGTAGTGTGCTAGAAGATGACCCCGAATGAACTGTTAACGTTAGTGTTGATGCTCACTCCTGGGATTTTACTCTCTGTGTTGATCTTGAGTGCCTTTGCTGCTGGGGGCTGAATTGAAACAGCAAGCGATCGCCTACGTCCACAATAGGGCGATGGCTTTAGTCTAGAAAAAACCCTTGGCGCTAGCTGTTTGTTAGCACCTCAAAAAAAACAGCACCCTTAATCTCGATAGAAGCGCGATCGCTGCTAGATGCTGCTAAAAGCAGCTATTCGCTTGCTATCGCTAATTGATCGGGTTTAATCAGCGGATTTTTCGCCGCCGGAAGATTTCTTAGGCAAGGTAGAAGATCCAGTCAACGTTTCCTCTAACTCCATGCGTTGTTCAATCTGGCGCAAGAAATATCCAGTCATCATCGCTGAGGCCAATAAACCTGCTAAATTTTCTCTGTCGGTGGTAATTTGTACCTGAAAATTTTCTGAAGGTAGCATTCCCACCAGCCCTTGAACGTTCTGGGAGATAATTTGCTTAATTTCAGGAGTGACGGATTTAGCAACCCGCGCTAAAACTTCAGGAGGTTGGTGCTGAATATATTTCAGCAACTGATTGACTTGTGTATCTTCAGGTTCGCCATTGAGCAAATCGGGGTTGAATACCATTGGAATTTTCTCAGGATTTCATTGGCTTTTATCTACTTTAAACGATTGTGTTGTTTTGCAACGTCGTACTTTAGCGCGGATTGTCTAAGTCGATGGAGAGATTTTTGGCTCAAAAAAGACGTAGCAACTCTCAGGGGTAGGGTGCTTTACAGTATCCTGGTAGCGCGCCAAAGTATTCAGCAACGACGCATTACTACCGAAATTCGTCATTCTTTACGGCTGTAGGGACATCCAGCTGACTCAGTTGGGGAAGTTGTTCCACTTCAAAATACTGATGAAATTTTTCTGTTACCTGTAGCCAGTAGGAACGCCCATCATCTTGTCGGCGTTTGGTGACAAAACCGAACTCGACGAGTTCCTGAACGTGCTGATATGCTCCCGATCCGCGCAAATCTACTAACTCAGATTGGGTGATGGAACCTTTGAGGGCGATCGCTGCTAATGTCCTCAATGCGCCTATTCCTAAGTCTAGCGGCACTAAAGTCTCGACTAAAGATTGAAAAGGCGATCGCAATTGCAAGGTGTAGCCTTCAGGTGTTTCAACTACTTCCAGGGCGCTGTCACGGTGGGCGTAATCGGTCATCAGCTGAATAATCGAATCTTCAGCATCATCGCGATCGCATCCTGCATACTCGGCAATTTCCGCAATAGAGACGGGTTTACCTTTGAGGTAGAGAATAGCTTCAATTTTCGTAGCGAGGCTAGGCATCATCATTAGTCAATTGTCCGTTGCCAACTGACAAAAAATTAGTCTAGTTGGCGTCCAGTGAGTTCGACAAAAATATCTTCTAAGTTGGAGGGGCGAACCATCATACCAGTTTTGTTGGGTGCGGTGTCAAGGTAGGCGTTAGCTTGTTCTAAGTTGGGGAAGAACTGATATTCTAAGCGATCGCCTACTTGCTTCATCACCAACCCTTCACCATGTTTAGAGCGTAGCTCCTCCAGGGTGCCAAGTTCTATCAGTTTACCAGCATCCATAATCCCAATGCGATCGCATAAATATTCCACCTCATCCATATAATGCGTCGTCAAAAGCATCGTCATCCCCTGCTTATTCAAATCCAGAATAATTTCCCAGAGGCGGCGGCGGGTTTGCGGATCTAGTCCTACCGTTGGTTCATCCAAAAACAAAATCTTCGGTTCATGTAACAGCGACCTCGCAATTTGCAACCGTCGCTTCATCCCGCCAGAGAGGGTTTTTACCAAACTATCTCGCCTTTGGTGCAACTCCACATACTCCAGCCATCGATCGATATCCTGCTGACGCTTCTTGGTGGGGATGTGGTGCATTCGTCCGTGTAGTTTCATATTTTCCCACACGGTTAAATCCATATCCACACTGGTTTGTTGCAACACCACGCCGATATTTTGCTTTACCTGCAACGGTTGGCGCACCACATCATAACCTGCTACTTCAACTCGTCCATCGCTAGGTTTTGTGAGCGTTGTTAGCATCCGAATTGTAGTAGATTTCCCCGCACCATTAGGGCCAAGTAAGCCAAACATTTCTCCAGATTCAATGGTAAAGGAGAGGTCGTTGACGACGGGAACCTTGTTGTAAAATTTGTGGACGTTTTGAAGAGAAACGGCAGTCATAATTACTATTTTTTTTTATTCTGAGTTTTGAGCTAAAAATTAGAACTTAGTAGTAACAACTAAGAATTTTAAATTCTTAACTTCCAATTCCCTAATTTATAACTCAAAAATAAAAGTTAACTCCTCAATACTCTCCCATTATTTCTTCAGTTTCCCTCATTTCGTGTAAGGTTTGCCAACCTGCTTGCCACTCAGAAGGATTTTTCAAAATTTTGGCGTTAGTCCAGAAACGCACATTGGGGTCGCAGGAAGCCACCATTTCGGCAAAGACAAACTTGCCTTGGTTTTTCCGATTAACTACTTGGAAGTGTCTCCAACCCCACGTTTTTTGTTGGGCTGTCCATTTGGAACCGACAAGGTGAGGATATTTCAGCTTTTTCTGCATTTACTATTCAATCAGATATTTCTGGAGGGAAAATACTTGGCATTGCAATCCTCCATTATCTACACATATTGCCAAACGGTCAATTTTTTGCAGCCAGATCCATCTAACCGTGTTGCCAATTTTCTGTTTTTTCTGGATCAGACGTTTTTGTACCGCTTCATTAGGGCAAAGAATTTGGAAAGTGACTACCCCGCCTTCTTCTATTTCTCGAAATAGACAATCCCGAAACTTAGCACGGATGCTGCTGTCGAATTGACTGTGAAATTTCCGTAGCTTACCAGTCCATGTTGTCTCGCGACGGTGGGGGGGTATGAGGCGGAAATCATCTTGATCTTCTTCGTCGGGATACAGAGGAGACATAATCTTCCTGTGCTGGTTGGGGAGAAAAGATTTTATTTTACATATTATGTTAATAAAATTGTGAGTTAGAAGCGCGTTTTTCTTCAAATTTAGTAGGGTGGGATGAAAACCCACCGTACTGCTTTTTAATCGTCTATGTTATTGGGAATTTCAGCTAAGTAAGCACGCTCAAGAGATTCTATGCTAATTTGGGGCGGCTCGTCTCCACTTTCTTCTATTTCTTGCTGGAATTCGACAAGTGTCTGAAACAACTGTTCGGTAATTTTGAAAATTGGTTCGTCTGTCATAGTGTCCCCTCTCAATGCCAATAGACTCACTATTCATTTTTACAAATTAGCGATCGCTATTGGTTCTACCGGATGGGCTAACTCAAACCCAAAGACGCGGGAATAAAAGTAAAACTCTCCATCGATGACACGTTTGATATTCTCGGCGCGGCGGAAACCATGCTGTTCGCCCTCGAAAGCGACATAAGCAACGGGTAAACCCTTGGAACGCAACACATCAACCATCATCTCTGCTTGGTTGGGCGGGACAACTTTATCCTCAAGCCCTTGGAAGAAAATAATTGGACACGATAACTTATCTGTGAAGTGGATAGGCGATCGCTCGTGATAAATATCTTGCCGTTCTGGGTATGGCCCAATCAAGCGATCGAAGTAGCGCGATTCAAATTTGTGGGTATCTCTTAAGAGTGCTTCTAAGTCGCTGACACCGTAATAACTCGCACCCGCCTTGAAGACATCGCGGAAAGTTAAGGCGCAAAGTGTAGTGTAACCCCCAGCGCTACCGCCGGCGATCGCCATCCGATTTTCATCCACCAAACCTTTTTCGGAAAGATATTTCGCCCCATTGACGCAATCATCCACATCCACAACACCCCATAGCCCATCTAAACGCTGATGATAAGCCCTTCCATAGCCAGTGCTACCACCATAATTTACATCCAGGTATGCAAAGCCGCGACTTGTCCAGTATTGAATCCGTAAATTTAACTGGCTAGAAGTTGCTGCTGTCGGGCCACCGTGACTTTTCACCACTAAGGGCGGTAATTCGCCCTCTGGTGCCATAAAGTCGTGGTTTTGGGGCGCATAGTAGAAACCGTATGCTGTTAACCCATTTTCCGTCGGAAATTCAATCGGTTGTGCAATAGACAAATACCCAGTATCAATTTCCAACTTACTCGAACGCCGCAACACCGACCTCTGCCCAGTAGTCAAATCCAGCTGAACAATGGAACTAAATTCTGTTGGGGAACCAGCAATGAACGCAACACGGCCAGCAACAGCTTTTAAAGAAGTAATCTCAGTGTAAGGCGTTTCAATTTGCTGTAGTTTTCCGGTCGTCGTGTCGAGACTCGCTAAATGCCAAATTCCCTGCTGGGTGTAAGTACAGATGATGCGATTAGCAGATTCAAAAGCATAAGTGGACATCCCAAAAATCCACTGAGGAAGTCCAAATTCCGCCTCCATTTCGCACAAAGGTTCAGTTAACCCCAACCCTTCGCCTTCAACGGGAGGGGCTTTTTTGTAAAGATTCCACCAGCCACTGCGATCGCTAACAAAGTGTAAAATGCCATCTGGCGACCACTCTGGCTGAAAAATCGATTCATCTGCACCACCAGCCACCAATTGAGATTCCCCCAAGGAACCATCTGGATTAATTTGGGCTACCCATAATTCAGTACCATCCCAAGGCATATTCGGGTGGTTCCAAGTTAACCAAACAAGTTGAGAACCATCTGGTTTCAGGCGCGGCGACGAGTAAAAATCATTGCCAGAAACCAACACCCGAACATCTTCGCCATTTTCCAAATTGATGCTAACTAAGGTGTTGACAGCTTCTTGACCCTCGCCCGTGTGGTCTTCTCGCACAGCATACAGACGGTTTCGCTGTCGGTCAATTATTGCATCCGCATAGCTCATTTTAGCCTCCGGTGTCAGAGGTTGCGGTTGGGAACCGGGAATCAGGCGATAAAGGCGCTGATCCGCGAAGTTGGAAAAATACACGATACCATCAGCGACGCAGTAAGCACCGCCGCCGTACTCGTTGACACGGGTGCGGACATTAAAGGGAGGTGGCGCAATATCAATGGTTTGTCCGTCGGGGGTACTTCGCACAATTACAGTCCGCCCAGCTTCCGCAGGTCGCCCCTCAATCCAGTACACATCTTCGCCATCTATGGCAATTTGCCCCAATCCTATCGTTTCCGAAACCATCAAGTCTGAGGTGATGGGAGATTTCCAAGAACCATAGGGTTTTACTTGCTGCGTCATGTTTTTGTCAGTTGTTTATTGTCAGGCTAATAACTATCTTGGAGGAAATTGCTGCTCATTCACAATGACAAATTCAGCAGAAACCAAACCATAGGAGCGAACTTGGTCAAGAATTTTTAATAATTCTTTGGAATTGGTATTGGTGGAAATTTTCTGACGCGATCGCTTAGTCAAATCAACTACCTCAATCGGCCCCGGTTCGCTGGTATTCTCGCAGGCAAAAACAACTTCTGAAGAAGAAATAAATCCTAAATAGGAATTACTTTCAAATCCGTTGCAATTAGAAAATGCTAAAACATTATAATTGTTGAGCGTATCCAATATTATATGATTAACCCATGATTTATTTAAACCATCAAAAACATCTAGCCGGACAATCAAATATCTGTTATCAGGTGAAAAAGAAATAGGATTGGCTACAACATAGTAATTTTGCAATCTTTCTGACAGTCCCAAAGCCGCAGTCAGCTTTCTTTGAACTGAGCCATTGGCGTTTTCAATTACTAATTCTTCGGCAATCTTTTCTGCAATATTGGAATTACATTTTATTAAAAACTCATTGGTGTTGCGGCTTCTGTACTGACCCACCCTCCTCAAAACCATATTAATATAAACTGATTTCAGACTATCGGGTGATGTTAATATTTGGGATTGATACTTTAGCTGCGTCGAACCCTGACAGTTACCGTTTAATCTGCTAATGGTTTGCTGACTCAATTCCGCAAAAGATTGATTATCTTGAGCAGAAGCTTTATTTATACTGGAAAAAACACTGGTAACGATGGCACAATAAATTAATGATGTTTTTATTGATAAGGCAAGTCTATTTGATTTGGGAAAGCTACCATTTTTGAGGAACCGCCCAAACGCAGAGGAAGAGAGAAAAACAAGGTTCATAAATGAATTTTAATTGCTATATGATTACTACCGATTCCCTACGATATTGGCTCAAAAACCATCTGGGAAACTAGCAGGTAGCCAGCATCTGTTGCCCCTAAACAACCAATGCCTAAAAAGCGTCCATCTTCATCATGAACCCGCAGTGGTTCGCCATCACCAATCGGCGCATCTGGAGGAAAAACCCGTTGCCCTTGGCACCATGCTTTAGCGTCTTTTGCTGTTAAGGTGAGGGTGGAAAGATGGGACAGCGCTGCTACTGCTGGAATCGGGTTAAAGGCTTCTAATTTTAGCTGTGCTTCTAATTCCTCAAAAGTTAGGCTATCTGTTAGATTGAAGCCGCTACTGGAAGTGCGAGTCAAAGCGGCAAGGGTACCGCCGATGTTGAGAGATGTTCCTAAATCGCGAGCGATCGCTCTAATATAAGTTCCAGCACCACACGCGATCGCTACATCCAATTCGGGAAAATCGCCTTCTCGCCATTCCAAAATTTCTATCTTGTAAACTTCAACTTGTCGCGCTGGAACATCTATTATTTCCCCCGTCCTTGCCAAATCGTAAAGTCGTTTTCCATCAATTTGAATCGCACTATAACTGGGTGGTATTTGTTGAATCTTTCCCACAAATTGCCCAAGGGCTGCTTTCACCTGTTCTACGGTTAATTCCTGTACAGGTTCAGCGCTAATAATTTCCCCTTCCAAATCATCAGTCGTCGTCCTCACACCCAGCCGAATCGTTCCCCAATAAGCCTTATCTGTCCGCAAATATTGCAACAGTCGCGTCGCCTTTCCCAGCGCAATTGGTAAAACACCCGTAGCAGCAGGATCTAAAGTTCCCCCATGTCCCACCCGCTTGAGGCGCAAAAGTTTTCGCACCTTAGCAACGCAATCGTGAGAGGTAAATTCAGTTGGTTTGTTTAAATTTAAAAAACCTTGCACAAAATAATCCTATAAAAGTAAAGTACGCGGCGATTAGAAATTGCAATTACACAAACGAAGTCTGCGTAGGCGGACTTTATAACCCGCACAAGCGGGTTTTGTCTGTATAGCCGCGTGGCTCCATTCGCTAGACAATTTATAAATTCTAAGGTGTTGCCTGTGGAGTTGGAGAAACCCTATTTTCTGTTCTCTGTCGCCTGTTAGTTCTCATATTCAACTGTTCTGCCGTCAGCGATTGAAGCAGACTCAAAGGCAACACTTCTTGACTAATAGATTGAGCATATTGAGCATTCAGGTAACGCTGATAATCTGGCTCTCCAGCAACGTATGTTTTAAAAAAGGCAAGGCTCAATAGTTTCATATAGTCAAAAGCTATTTTCGGATCTGGCCCAATAACTGATACCGGAATCGGGATCACACCACCACTGGCAACTGATTCTGCCATAGTAGAAAAGTGGGTTCCTTCTTTGAGCAGAACCAGATACTTGTCTGGTGTAGTCAGCCAAGTAAAGGGAAGAATCTGTTCTGCTAAGGGTGGAGTGACAGTATCATTGCTGCTGGCAACGAACATCACCGGAACTTTGATATCAGCAAGCTCAGATTTTCCAAAGATGGTGCTAGTAACAGGGTTAATAGCGATCGCAGCTTTCACTCGCCCGTCCTGCAAATTATAATCAACTGGCGGCAGCTTGATTGCCCGACACTGAAGCAACAGCGACAGATTCAAAGTCTCATTCAATACCGGACAATCTTTTTGCAGTTGCTCAAAATTAATTTCTGCCCCAGCCAGCGCCAAAGCCGTGTAACCTCCAAAAGACTGACCGATAACGCCCACCTGTTGCAAATTGATTCGCCCTTGATACGTTGCTCCCAGTTGATCCAGCAAATACTTTACATCCAGAGGTCGGTCAACCGCCTCAGAAGGAGGGCCCGCCTCATTAGCCAGCCCGCTAAATAACTCTCGCACTCGTTCAGCATTACTACCTGGATGCTCCGGTACAGCAACCGCAAAGCCATAGGATGCCAAGTGTTCAGCTAAATAAGCAAACGAAGCGCGGTCATTTCCCAATCCGTGGGAAATCACAATTACGGGTGCTGAACGTCCACTCAGTTGGGGTAGGTAAACATCAACCGCGTAAGCGCGAGAGCGGCTAAAGTCATTAAGAAGCAGTGTTTGCTTTTCCCATTTCAAAGGGCCTTGTTGTTGCAAATCCTGTCCTTGGCTGGAATTTAAGGATGTCGCCATTGGTAACGGCGCAGATATCCTCTCATCTGATGGCGTAGTTGATGCTTCAGCGATCGCTTGCTGTTCCACAGATGCGATCGCTACCTGCGTTTCCCGAATCGCATTTGTCAAATCGCCAAGAATCTCAAAGCCACGCTCGGAATTGATCCGAACCCCGTAAGTCGGAAAATTTCGCAGCACATTCAGCAGCGTCAAGCCTTCCGGATCGGCCGCAGCTTGAATCAAAGCCGCTCGAATCGCATAAAAACCCGGTTGAAAAGCTTTCGTTTGGATAACTTCGCCCACCCGTCGCAGTATCACTTCTCCCTGCGGCGTGTAGAGAAATTGTGCCACAGCTACTGGACTTACATCAGCGCGAGTCAGCAAAATATTTCGTAACTGCTCCAGCTGTTCGGGCTTTATATACCTAGCATAAAAAGCTAAATCATCATTAATTTTGCCTTCCCTGGCATACACTTCCAAAGCAGAAACTGGCAGAGTCAACTGCAAAGGGCCTAAGGAAATAAATATTTGCTCAGCTCCCAACACGCGGCTAGGCATCGCCGCAATTATTGCAGGTATTGCTAACGCTAAAGATAAAATAAACTTTCTCGTTCCCAGGCTCTGCTTGGGAATGCCAACCGGGAGACTCCGCCTCGCCTCAAATCGAGGCTGAAACTGCCCTCCCCTGCAAGGCGACAGTCCTACCAAGGACTGTCCCGGCTTAAGTGGATAGCCGTCCCTAAAATTCCTCATCAAAAGGCTCAACCCCGTGCCATCCTTCATCTGTCCCCCGCTTTTGCAATCTTTGACAACGTTTAACATATAATCTAGCCGCTTTATCTTGGTTATTTTGCTGTAAAACATTACTAAAAACTTGCTCAGCTTCAGCAAACTTTTTACTGTAATAAAGATGAATGCCAAATTCAAAATGGCTTCTAGTTCCGCTTTTTACCTCTCTTATTTCCGCAGAATTACTATCAAAAACCTCAAAAACTGGCGATAAATCTTTGCGCCCTTTAATATTAACCCTATCTAAAAACCTATAATTATATTTGGTGGGATCTTCCAAACCAAGCAAAGTCTTTTCACTAATAATAATAGAAGCTCCGTAAACTTTGGTCAAATCTTCTAGGCGAGAAGCCAGATTCACCGCATCGGAAATCACCGTTCCTTCCATACGCTGTTCATCCCCAATCGTACCCAGCATCAAAGTACCGCTATGGATGCCAATGCCGATGGCTATGGGCGGAGAACCGTTTTTTATAAGTTCTACATTATATAGACTCACCTGTTTTTGCATTTCAATAGCTGCTTGCAAAGCGTCTTCAGCACTTTGCGGAAAAAGCGCCATCACTGCATCTCCAATATATTTATCAATAAAGCCGTTATTCTGGCGAATAACCGGGCTAACTCGACTTAAGTAAGAATTGATAAAATTAAAATTTTCTTTGGGCGACATTCCCTCAGAAAGAGTGGTAAAGGCGCGAATATCAGAAAAGAGAATTGTCATTTCTTTCTGTACTTGGTCGCCAAGTTGAACATTAACAATACTGTCTTCTCCCAATAAACTGATAAATTCATGGGGGACAAATCGCCTGTAAGCAATATTAATTTTAGAAAGTTCAATATGAGTTTTAATTCTAGCTAACAACTCATTTTTTGCCACAGGTTTAACCAAATAATCATTAGCGCCAGACTCAAATATTTCAATTACATTTGAAACCGTATTAGCAGATGTAACAATAAAAATCGGCAATTCATTAGCAGGAAAAGTTTTGCGAAGTTTTTTGCAAACTTCAAAACCAGACATTTTTGGCATCATTACATCGAGCAATATCAGGTCAGGCTTCAAACCATTTTCAATTGCTTCTAGTGCTTCTATACCATCGCTAGCTTGAAAAACAGTATAATTTTCTAAAGATAAATAGTTAGTCAGTATCTGAAGATTAACCGGATCGTCCTCCACAATCAGGATGGTAAAATTGCCGGAAGAGACTTTCTTTTTAGGAGAAGAAGCAACAGAAGTTTCACTTTTGGCAGGCAAGGGGCAATAGGGAAAAGGCAAATTTGAAGGATTTTCCCACTCACTAGCTACTTGCCTCAACGCCAGCAATCCTATGGGTATTCCCTTGGCGGTGGTACGCAGTTTGTAGACACTGTTTGCCTCTTGCTGGTAATTTGCTTTGAACGGAGGCGAAGCTCCGTTCAGGGATTCATTCTTGTTTCCTATGCTAAGCTGTTCCTTTGGCTTAGGGTCTAGGTTCTGTGTAGATTGAACTTGAGACAGTGGCAGAGTAAAGGTAAACCGCGAACCTTTCCCTACAGTGGAATCTACGCGAATTGTGCCACTATGCAACTCTACCAGTTGTTTTGTAACGGCAAGGCGGATGCCCGTCCCCAAATAACGTTTATTTGTAGATTCTTCCGCAAATTCAAAAGCATCAAAAATTTTCTCCAGTTTATTTTCTGGGATACCGATACCAGTATCAGAAACTGTAATAGCTAGAATTAGCGGCTGGGGACTGGGGACTGGGGACTGGGGAAGAATCGAACCAATCACCAATCCCCTATCCCCAGCCCTAATGCTAGCTGAAACTTCTATAACACCGGATTCTGTAAATTTAATCGCATTGCAGACTAGGTTATACAAAATTTGCTGCACTCGATTTTCGTCAGCTTCTACCAGTGGGACGGCTGGATCGATTTGATTAATTAACTGCAAAGATTTGTTTGCTGTGAGGGGTTTGGAGAGTGCTAAAACAATATCGGTGACTTCTCGCATTCCCACAGGTTTGATTTTCAGTTCCAGCGTTTTGTGCTTTAGCTTTTCCAAATCAACAATATCATTTACCATGTTTGCCAGCCGCTGACTGCTTTGTACAATCATGTATAAATTTTGCTTTTGGATTTCTGATAGCTGCCCGGCGGCTCCATCTAGCATAGACTCGGCAATGCCGATTATTCCATCTAAAGGTGTTTGCAGTTCGTGAGAAGTATTGATTAGAAACTCATCTTTAAGTTGATTTATTTGTAACAATGTTTTATTTTTTAATTCCAGATTTTGGGCGTAATCGTGGATTTCAGCTACCATCGAATTAAAGGCATCAGCTAGCAGTCCCAACTCGTCTTTGCTTTGAACATCAATAAATATGTCAAAGTTGCGATCGCGTACTTTTTCCGCGCCTTCGCGTAATTTATCAATTGGGTGTCCCAGCCAACGCGCCAGTAAAAATGCTATTAACAGTGAAAGAAGGAAACTAATACTAATAATAGTAATATAGATATAGCGCAATCTTTGTACCTGATTGGCTTCGATTCTCCCGTCGTACTCTAATCCCATAACTGCGATGACTTTCCCATCGTCATCTTTAATGGGAATAGCTGCTGTCAGGAATTGTCCCCATCTATCTGTGTAAAATTTTTTTCCTGCTTGTGGTTTCCCATCAAAAGCTTTTTGCAGTTCTTCTTGCTTAGTTGCGTATAACTGACCAATAATTTTCCCTTTTTTGTCTTGGCTTTCTTCGCGATCGGTATCGGCAATAAACTTTACCACATTACCATTTTGGGATTCACCTACTTTAACTATAAGAGAAGTTGATTTTATTAACGGTATATCAGATGTATCTTCTGTTAATTCCTTAAAAAAGGTCAGAGGATATACTTTTTGACTGCTACTTTTTTGAATGTTTTTCAAGACTTGCATCAGGTCTTGGAAGTCCTGAGACTGCATATATTTTTGAGCAATCTCCGGTGGCAATGATTCGGCAGTCTCTCCTGGTTTTAGCTGGGTAATTATCTCTTCTATGGGAAAAGAATCTCGCTCGATAGCCAAACTTAGCCGCTGAATCTTTTTTTTGTCTTCATCATCAACTAAAAAGGCAGCAGAACGACCTACATCTCTAAGCCGTTCTGCCATTTGATTTAAAACAATCTGTTTGGTTTTAGCATAATAAAAATAGACGCTAGTGCTAGTAACTCCTACCGAAAGAATCGAGATAGCCATTCCTATCTTCAAAGCAAAGGGAAATCTCATAACGCTATCCCATAAAATTTAGAATTATTTGAAAAATATAATTAGTTTTTTAAACTAGCCTGGTATAAGCTGTCACGTATTTTAATTGTCATATTAACCAAGTGTTTTTCTCCTTCGTCCGGGGCTTGTTGTCCGTTGCTACTGACTGAGGACAATAAACCTCTCTCCCTATCCTAGATTTAGTCCTCTTAAATGCACAACCGCTTAGTAAATAAACTGAAATTATTAAAGTGATATATTAAAAATTTTATGCGTAACAGACCTAATCGACAATATTTCAGCTTGTTAATTATTGCAACCATTTTTTTAACCAAGGTAAATAAGCTGAGGATTAGGGCAGTTTTTTGTTGATGGTAGAAACTCAAGCTAATCGCGACTGTAGCAACGCCTTTATTATGGTTAATTTTGTCTTTCTTGTATTTTATATTCCTCAGTCAATCGATTTGGGATTTTGCAGAGGTCGGAATTTTTGGGCATATGCGTCTTCGCTATCAATTTTGGATTGTTTTTCTCGTTACGAGTAAGAGACGGAAAACGCCCGTTAGGGAGGCGATCGCTTCCTCAACAACTAGAAACAGCACCGCTTACACTAACCAATTCTCAGCATTCCCAGCCAGAGACTCATAACCAGAGACTCACAGAACTGATTCGATAAAAATCTGGTAGGGTTTTAAAACGGTATAAATAACACCAAGCTGAGTCAAGACGGCGCGATACGTTGGTACTCACCGAAGCCGGTTCTGCGAGAGCAGAGGCTCCTGCTACGTATTTCACTTTAATCATCGGGTATAAACATGGAAGCATTGAAAGGACGAGATTTACTGAGCCTGGCAGACCTCAGTGCTGAGGAAATTAAGGAACTTTTACATCTGGCAGCTGGGCTGAAGTCCCATACAGTGAATCTGCGATGCAATAAGGTGCTGGGGTTGTTGTTTTACAAGGCTTCTACACGCACTCGCGTCAGCTTTTCGGTGGCGATGTACCAACTAGGCGGTCAGGTGATAGACCTTAATCCTAACGTTACTCAGGTGAGCCGGGGAGAACCGTTGGCGGATACGGCGCGGGTGTTGGATCGATATTTGGATATCCTGGCGATTCGGACGTTTAAGCAGGAGGATCTGCAAGCCTTTGCTAATTATGCCAAGATTCCGATTATTAATGCTTTGTCGGATTTAGAGCATCCCTGTCAGGTTTTGGCTGATTTGTTGACGGTTCAGGAGTGTTTTGGGAGTCTAGCTGGGCTGACTTTGACTTATCTGGGAGATGGCAATAATATGGCTAACTCGCTGCTTTTGGGTGGCGCGCTGGTGGGGATGAATGTAAGAATTGCGACACCACAGCAGTATCAACCGGATGCGACAGTTGTAGAGCAGGCGAAGAAAATTGCAGGCGATCGCGCTGAGGTTACAATTACTAACGACCCCGAAGCAGCAGCTAAAGGCGCTCACGTGCTTTATACCGATGTCTGGGCAAGTATGGGACAAGAGGATGAAGCTAATGCTCGAATTCCAGTTTTTCAACCTTACCAGGTAAACGATGAACTGTTGAGTATTGCCGATCCTAGTGCAATTGTGCTGCACTGTTTACCAGCTCATCGGGGAGAAGAAATTACTGATGAGGTGATGGAAGGTGAAAAGTCGCGGGTTTGGGAGCAGGCGGAAAATCGAATGCACGCTCAAAAAGCTTTGTTAGTCAGTCTCTTGGGAGCAGATTGATTGCGGCTAATGGAATCATTCCTAATTGCTAATTGTGCAAACGCCATTAACTACTAGACAGACGCAAGTTTTAGTAGTACGAATGTTCTATAGGACGTACATTACTAATTCCGTTAGTTTGTTTTATGGAATCTCTCACTTATGCTCAGCAACAACTTTATGATTGGCTGGTGGATTACATTGGTCAACATCAACACGCGCCTTCAATTCGGCAGATGATGCTGGCGATGAAACTAAAGTCGCCAGCGCCAGTTCAGAGTCGCCTGGAACATTTGCGTGCGAAAGGTTATATCGATTGGGCGGAGGGAAAAGCGCGCACAATTAGGATTGTTCGCTCTGGTGGGAATGGAGTGCCAGTTTTGGGAGCGATCGCTGCTGGCGGTCTTGTAGAACCCTTCACCGACACTGTAGAGCATCTGGATATATCTGACTTATTCCGTCAGCCAGATTATTTTGCTCTCCGCGTGGTGGGAGACAGCATGATAGAAGACCAAATTGCCGAAGGTGATATGGTCATTATGCGACCCGTACCAGAGCCAGATCGGGTAAAAAATGGCACCATTGTCGCGGCGCGCGTGGAAGGAGTCGGCACAACGTTAAAACGCTATCACCGCCAGGGAGAGCAGATTACGCTTAAACCAGCTAATCCCAAATACGACCCGATTAAGGTGAAGGCAACTAGCGTTCAGGTGCAGGGTGTGTTAGTGGGTGTCTGGCGCGGCTGTGAAGCTACTACGAAATCGACATCTCGAAGGCGATCGCATTAACCAAGGCGCTACTTTTCCGGAAAAGGCTTCTCTCTATGGGATGATGACACAATACAAAAGAGTCATAACTCATTAGTTTTAAGTTCTTAGTCATTAGTCCGTTGGAGTTGGAAAGTTGGAAAGTTGTTATAAGCTGACAACGTTTCAAGCTTTAAACTTGACAGCTTTTTTCTGACTAATGACTAGAGACTAATGACTAATAACTAATCAGATTGTGAGGAGCCTTTTTCAGTCGTGAAAGAAACCCAATCTTTTTTAAAAGTTTTTCAAAGCCGCAAGATGGCAGCGCTATTTTTTTTGGGCTTTTCATCAGGCTTGCCTTTGTTTTTAACGAGTAAGACGTTGCAAGCCTGGATGACCGTTGAAAACGTGAATTTGGGCGCGATTGGGTTGTTTAGCTTGGTCGGTTTGCCCTACTCGCTCAAGTTTATTTGGTCGCCCTTACTTGACCGCTTTATACCACCTTTTTTGGGGCGGCGTCGTGGCTGGCTGGTACTGACTCAAGGGGCGTTGTTGGTAGCGATCGCAGCAATGGCTCTGCAAAAGCCATCACAAGCCCTGGAACTGTTAGCCATTAATGCTTTGCTCATTGCCTTCTTCAGTGCAACCCAAGACATCGCCGCTGATGCCTATCGCACTGATGTTCTGGAAAAACCAGAAATGGGCGCTGGTGCGGCAATTTTCGTTTTAGGGTATCGCGTTGCGTTGCTCATCACTGGTGGTTTGGCGCTGATTCTGGCGGATAAAATTCCTTGGCCAGCGGTTTACTTGTTGATGGCACTTTTGATGGCAGTTGGGCTAGTGAGTGCGATTTTGGCACCGGAACCAATAGAGCGCGAAGCAAGACCAGATTCTTTATCAGAAGCGGTGAGTTTGCCGTTTATTGAATTCTTTCAACGTAATGGTCAGCTGCATGGACTTTTAATTTTGCTTTTTATCATCCTCTATAAATTGGGTGATGCTCTGGTTAATAATATGTCCACGCCCTTTTTGTTGGAGAAGACAGGCTTAAATTTCTCTCCAGCAGAAGTGGGCGCAATCCAGGGAGGTTTGGGACTGCTGGCAAGTATTGTTGGCATTCTTGCCGGGGGTGCAATTCTCAGCAAAATTGGTATTAATCGCTCCCTTTGGGTATTTGGCGGTTTGCAAGCGGTGAGCAATTTAGCTTATTTGATACTCGCACAAGTTGGTAAAAACTATCAGTTATTGGTACTTACCATCAACATTGAAAACTTTTGTGCTGGACTGGGAAATGCCGCTTTTGTTGCATTTTTGATGAGTCTTTGTAATCAGCGCTTCTCAGCAACTCAGTATGCTTTACTCTCAAGTTTGATGGCAGTCAGCCGTGATATTTTGGTTGCCCCAGCAGGTAGGTTAGCAGAAGTCACTGGTTGGCCTTTGTTTTTCCTGATTAGTATCGCCGCTGCCTTGCCTGGATTAGTCCTTTTGCCAGTGTTTGCCCCCTGGAATCCTCGTTCCATTCCAGATATGTCAATACCGGGACTCGACGAGCAAGACGATGAACCTTATTAGTTGTAGGATAGAATGAGAAAGCTTAACAATTCTTCAACTTAGTTTTCGGAAAATTCCCGCTCCTACAGCTACAAATATGGCTATCATTCGCGAATACATTGCCCCATTCCTAGCAATATTTATCTTTTTGATTGCACTGGTAGCAGTCAGCGCCAGGATATTTTTACCATCAGATATGGCAGCACCGGCACCGATTGAGGAAGTAAATCCTCAGCCGGAGAAAGCCCAGTTGCCACCAGCAATCAGCTTTTTGCTGCCAAGCGACTCCTAAACTTAAATGCTGCCTCCAGGTTACGGGTTGCGTGAAGGGTCAGGGCTAGATCGCGCAAAGCTGCTGAAGTTTATGCAGCTGACTTACCACGAACTTTTCCCAGAACAGCAAGATTTTTCTCATCTAGCTGAGACTGTTGAAAGTTACTTCTCTAGCAAAACGCCTCTGTGGTGGGTTGAACCTAAAGAGGATCGTCCTTCCCCTGTAGCTTGTCTGTGGCTGGGAAATGCCGTAGATCAGGTTACAGGCGATCGCCATGCTCACATTTTTTTGCTCTACGTCTTGCCAGAACACCGTCGTCGTGGTATAGGGAAAGCTTTGGTAGATAGTGCCGAAAACTGGGCAAGAGCAAGGGGCGATCGCCAAATGGGTTTACAAGTCTTTCAAACCAACCAACCTGCTGTAAATCTTTACCGCCAGCTTGGGTACCAAACCCAGTCTCTGTGGATGCTCAAACCACTTTAAAGAAGATACTCTAAAAAGAAAAATTCCTCGTTCCCAGGCTGAGCCTGGGAACCCTTAGATAGAGGCTCTGCCTACTCACACCAAATTAGCATTAACTTTTCGGGCGGCCGAAGCCTTTTGCCTGTTTCTTCCCTTTTTTAGCCTGAGAAACTTTTCCTGAAGATGGCTGATCAGATTTCACAGAAGATGCCTGCGGCTGCTGTGGCTCAACAGAATCAGAAGGCATAAACTGCTTACCACACTCTTTGCAAACGTACCTTTGCTTTTCCTTGTAATGCCCATTTTTCCTGATCTCAGTGGCTCCGCATTTAGGACAGGTAATCTGAGACATCTCACTTTCCGCGGCTTTCTGGTCGGCTGCGGGTGAGGGTGCGACAGCAGACTGGTTCTGGTCGGCGGCTGGGTGGAAAATAGAGGTAACTGCCTCAATTGCCGATGCCGCCTTGTCTAAAAGAGTAGGCTGTTGGGTTGCTTCGGGTTCATCTGAGGGCGTTTTAGGCACCTCCTGAACAACAGCATCCGCAGCAGTAGCCTCCTGAGTCGGTTCCTCTGACGCTGGAGATACAGAGGCAGGTATTTCGGCTTCCACCTTGGTCGGCGAGGATTCTACAGTAGCATCAGACTGGTTCTGGTCGGTTTCTGGCTTCTGGAAAACAGATAAAACTGCCTCAATTGCCGATGCCGCTTTGTCTAAAAGAGTAGGCTGTTGGGTTGCTTCGGGTTCATCTGAGGACGTTTCAGGCATTTCCTCAACAACAGCATCCGCAGCAGTAGTCTCCTCTGTTGATTGGTCTGATACTGGATCAGCCGCAGGTGTTTCGGCTTCGACCGGGGAAACTTCAACTTTTGGTGTTTCCTCAACACCAACAGAATCTGGTGTTTCGGCTTCAACCGGGGAAAGTGCGATCGCATTTTCCTCAACACCCACAGCCGCAGGTGTTTCAGCTTCGACTGGGGAAACTTCAACTTTTGGTGTTTCCTCAACACCCACAGCCGCAGGTGTTTCGGCTTCAACCGGGGAAACTTCAACGTTTGCTGTTTCCTCAACTTCAACAGGTGCAGAGAAAGCCTGATGGCTGAGGTCTTCTGGCTTTTGCCAATCAGACACTGTAGTAGCAGGCTTCCAGTTGGGGTCAGGTTGGGGAATTTTGAATGCTATAATTTCCGGCGATCGCTTCTTTTTAGAAGTAGTCATGCGGCTAATGCGATCGCCTATATTTTCTGCGATCGCATAGGTGACTGGAAGCACCGTTGGTTTCGAGACAGCCTCCCGCACCAAGGCAGCAACGTGTTCAGATGGATCGGGGGCTGCTTCCCGTAAAGGTGGCACCGTAGATGGCACCGACGACGAAAAGTTGAGCGGCGGCGGCGATGGCATCTGTGACTGGTGCGATTCGTATTTTCGCCCAAGTGCGGGTACAAACCGCATGGAACGAACCATGCGTCGATATGGCTCTAGGTGTTCTGTCACATTCCTCCCCCTGTTATCTAGCATTAAAATTAAAGGTTCTTGGTGTCGTGTACTATACCAAATTCAACTTTTTGATCGGGGTAACAAACTCATAATGTTAGTTTTCTTAACTTTCGTGCGTCTCCAGAGCAGGTAATGCTGATAGAGACTAGAGGAATTTAGATCGGTAGTGATACTTTATAGAGTTATGTATGAAGACGATGATGACCTAAGCTTACTCGATCCAGAAACTGAGCTAGAAAGCCCTCTGGACAAAATAGAGCCGCTTGATGCCCTGGAAGAAGCTAAGCCAGATCCAGAGGCGATGCTGGCGCTGCTGGAGGCACCGGGAACGCAGCAACGGATGCTGGCGGCGCGAGCTTTTTGCGAACTTCAGGATGAACGAGCTATTCCCCATTTGATTCGCCTGTTGAGTGACCCCTGTCCGTTGGTGCGGGTGAGTGCGGCTTATGGCTTGGGGCGCAATCCCAGTCCCAGCGCCGTAGAGCCATTAATTTCTCGGCTATCCCTTGATTGGAACGGCTATGTCCGCAAAGGCGTAGTCTGGGCTTTGGGAAATTGCCGCGATCGCCGTTCCTTAGCACCCCTCACCGATGCCTTAAAAACCGATATTTCCGCCGTCCGTCTGTGGGCAGCTAGTGGCCTAGCTCAAATGGCTGGGTTGGGCTATGAGGCTATTGTGGCATCAATTCCATCCCTAATTGAAGCCTTAAGGCAAGACCCGATCGCCGCAGTTCGCAGCAACTGTGCCTGGTCTTTGGGACAACTGTGCCGGGAAATGCCTTCTAATGCTGTCTACGGTACTACCATTGATGCCTTGATTGAGGCATTCGCAGAAGATGAAGAAATGGGTGTCCGAGAAGATGCCAAAGCCGCACTTTTGAGAGTCGGCGATCCACGAGGTCTTCAGCTGATTGAAACGATAGAACTGGAAGGGTTATTGTAGGGGATTGGGAACTTGGGAACTTGGGAACTTGGGACTACTGACCAATTAGCTGCAAATACTCTGACACAGATCGTTCTATGCTAAAGTCTTGCGATCGCTTCCTCAACTGGGGCGCATCAATTGGATTTTCTAGAGCAAGTTGCATCGCTTGAGCTAATGCAGTAACATCTCCCACTGGCACCAAACGACCATATTTTCCCTCTGCCAAAATCTCACTAGGGCCATTCGGACAGTCTGTGGAAACCACCTGACAACCACAAGCGATCGCTTCAATCAAAACTGTCGGCAAACCTTCCCAACGAGACGACAGCACAAAAGCAGCCGCCCGACTCATATAAGCATAAGGATTTTTCACAAATCCCGGCAGAGAAACATCGTTTTCTAAACCCAACTCGACAACCAAAGCTTGTAACTTTTTTCGCAACTCGCCTTCTCCTAAAATTAACAACCGCACCTTTTGTTGTAACCGCAAACGAGCAAAAGAATGAAGCAAAGTTGGAAAATCTTTTTGTGTTGTTAGTCGTCCAACAGCTAATAGCACAGGTGGTTGATTTGCTTGAAACCAAGGATGCTCTAAAGGTGCTTGTGCATCTAGAAATAGATTGGGATCTACAACTGGGTTGTAAATCGCCTGCACTGTCCCCGGTTTCATGCTTAAATATGTTTCAAGCTCTTGCGCCATCCCTTTTGATACAGCTATAACTGCATCCGCTTGCGCGTAAAGCGATCGCCTGAATATCCTTAGCAGGGAACTGCTACTATTGGCTAGGGGCAGGTGTTCCACTAATGCTAAGCATACCGGAACGAAGGCTAAATTCCGCGCGATCGCCACAACTACATTAGTAAACACTAAGTGAGAAATTAATAAATCCGGCTTTTCTTCCCTTAAATAACGTACTAAAGGAGGTACAAGTTTTATCGCACTTTGCGTTTTGTAAGCAATTTTAGTTTTTAAATCAACTATTCTTACCTGCTTTGGAACATCTTTTATGTATGGTTTATCCAGGGCAAAATCTAATACTAAATCTGGCACATATCCTCGTATAACCAGCCCTTTTAACAAATTTATTACTACCTTTGTCATCCCCCCACCGCCAGCCGGATTCGCCAGAATAGCTATACGTACAGGTTTAGAAATAACAGCATTCATAATTTAATTATTAGCTATCTAGTATAACCCTAATCTTTTGTAGCCTCTTGTAGGCTGGATTTCCCTATGGCTCAGCCGAATCTTAGTATCTCCTGCAATTGAAAATAGCTATAACATCCCTCTCGGAAATAGTTCCATAACCTCTTTTGCAGTAGATTTTATTTCTCCTGGTTCTTTAACAAATCTGCAAAAAGGAATAAGTTTAGTCCAACTCTCATAAAATCCTTCATTTTTGTAATAAGAATTAGGCAAAAATATATGAGGAATGCCTAATAGAATACAAAGAATATGACCGTGCAAGCGATTGGTAATAATTAGACGATGTTGATAAAATTGATAAATTCCACTATGGATAAAACTCCACGATTTGCGGTGAATAGCAGAATTATACATCCCGTTGAATTTCGCGATATATGGATGGGATTGTTGCCATTTTTGCCGGGATATCCAGTCGTCAGGAGTTTTTAAACCTCTTTGCCAGAATTCTCGAACAAGTGTAGCTATACTTTGATTAAATTTAGAGTCTGGATGTCCATACACCCACTTGAATGAAACCCAGTCTTGTACAACTAAATTTGGTATAGCGATCGCATCTGGAGAAAATTTCTCATTCAGCTCTCTGTCTTGTCTGTAGAGATATAATATTGAGTCTTTAGGTTTATAATTTAATTGTAACCCAGGCATTCCCAGCATTTCAAATGCCATGTCAGGCGCTTTAATTACCTGAGCGTTACAGAAATTTTCAATAGCGATTTTATGGCTATAATTATCGCGAGTAAATAAAATTAAATTTGGATGCTGGTTAATTACTTCCGCTGACCTTTTTAAGTTATCTGGATTAGCAAAGTATATGCTTTGAGGTAAAATTATAATTGGTTTATCTTTGTATTGAGTAATTATTTTTTCTCGAAACTTTTGTATATTAGGCCAGAGATCGCCAAAATTACCGCCACCACTGAGGAAAATAGGAGCATTTTCAACCTCTTTTTCCATTGCTTCTCCAGAAAAATTTGTGAGATTGGCGACGTATTTAATTTTTGTCTTTAAAATATCATTTAAGTAAAGTATAGTCCCCATCCATATGAGATGGTCGCCTAGATTTAAGTAGTTAGGATAGTCTAGTAAGGCACACTCTTCAAATCTTTCTAGTTTAGCCAAGGATTTATGCAGAATATCTCTAAGGTTTTCAGGAGGGGAAACATTCATATATGTGTGATTTTTGTTGAGGCACTACGTTTTGATATCGCTGTCAGGCAGGCTGGCACTTATTGTAGATGGTTTTGGTTTGCTGACTAACGAATAATATAAACCAATAAAACTTAAGTAAAAAATATATTTAATTTTTTGAATTAAAAAGATATTACTTTTAGCTAAGTAGGCAGGATTGATAGTTAACAGATTATAATATAGTAGAGTTCAGAAAGCTTTGTATCGTGTAATTCCCGTTAAACAACAGTTATTTTTTCATAATGGTTGACTTTACGGTAGCAATCTGTACTCACAACGGAGAAAATCGGTTACCAGAAGTTTTGGAAAGACTGCGATCGCAAATTCATACAGAGCAGATTTCCTGGGAAATTCTTGTAATCGACAACAACAGTACTGATCGTACAGCAAAAGTTGTTCAAGACTACCAATCTAACTGGTCTTCAGCGTATCCAATAGCCTACAGTTTTGAACCTCAAAAAGGACTGGCATTTGCCAGACAACGAGCCGTTACCGAAGCTAAAGGCAGATTCATCGGGTTTCTCGATGACGATAACTTACCGAACCCTGAATGGGTTGCAGTAGCTTATAGTTTTGGTCAGGAGCATCCAAAAGCTGGAGCCTACAACGGTTGCATCAAGGGTGACTTTGAGGTTAATCCTCCTGAAGATTTTGAAAAAGTAGCCTGCTTCCTAGCAATTGTAGATCGCGGCTCAAAAGCATTTATATATGAACGTTATAACAAAATGTTGCCTCCTGGTTCAGGATTAGTCGTCCGCCAGCAAGCATGGCTTGAAAATGTACCTAGCCAACTTATTCTCAAGGGGAGAGTGGGGGAATCCATGTTAGCTAGTGAAGACTTAGAAGCACTCTCATATATTCAGAATGCTGGTTGGGAGATTTGGTACAACCCACAGATGCAGATTGCTCATAAAATTCCCCATTGGCGAATGGAGCGAAACTACTTAATCTCTGTTGTACGCGGGATTGGCTTAGCTCGACACCATATCCGCATGATTCGGCTAAAAGTTTGGCAGAGACCTTTTGCTTTTCCCATCTATATCATTAACGATTTGCGGAAATTCATCTACCTGTTCGTCAAGTATCAAGTAGTTCAGAAAGCAGATATTGCTGCTGCTTGTGACATGGAGTTTTCACTGAGTAGTTTAATCAGTCCTTTTTACCTGTGGAGTCAATCTTTGAAGACAAGAAAGTAGGGTGGTTTCTTCCCACCCTACTTTCGCTGGTTGAGTGATGAATCAAAGATAGCTCTTGCCCAAACCGCCCTCACCCCAGCCCTCTTTTACAGGGAGAGGGGACAAGATTCGGATTGACTCCCCTCTCCCTGAGGGATAGGGATTGGGGGTGAGGGCGATAGAGTTTTGTCAATCAATCACCCTACATTAGATTCGCTTGCTTGAGAAATAATCTCAAAAAAACAGGGCAAGAAACATACTTCTGCTTCTTACCCCAATTATATTTAATTTGCTTGAGAATTCAAAACTAGCTAGCTTGGCTACGTTTGCGACGACGAGAAGCAACTAACAACCCACCTACAAGTCCCAGACCAGCAAGAGTTGTTGGTTCAGGAACGGAAGCTGAAGCTGTTTTGGCTCCTGCTAGAGCAAAGTCACTGTATCTGTAACTTCTTCCAGCTTCCTGGGGAGATGTCAATACAATGCTGGAAACTGCTGTATTTCCGAAAGGATTCACAATACTGTACAAGCCGCCGCCAGACTTATTAGAGGGGCTTAATGCGGTGACTAACTGCTCTATACCGTTCCAGTTCCACTGAGCCTGAGTAGCACTAAGAACCTTTAGGGTTCCAGTAAACCCACCTGCTGTAACTTGAGCAACTTCATTGAGGAAGTCGCCGAACTCGCCTTTCTGGTACAGGAAAGACAAATCGAGGGATTCAAATATTGTAGGTTTCTCAACCGATAAGGTGAGGGTTTCGCCGAAGTCAGTTTCTTGCTGACTTCCAAGATTTGCTTTGCTGGAATCGTTGTATACACCTACACCCTTGACCCCATTAACTTCTTTCTTGGTCAGTTTCGCACCACCGGAAACCGGGTTAGTTGCACCAGCTGTAAGTGTAATCCCGTCAGCAGTGGTGCATGAAGTAGGACCAGCAGAAGCCGTATTGTTACCGAGATTCTCCAGGGGAACAGCCGCGCAGGTTCCCAAATCAGCACCGGAATTAAAGTTAAATGCTTGGGCGGGAGCTACGGAGAGCGCGAGGGCGCTGCTAGCGAGTAAACCAACGATAGTTGAAGCTTGTTTGAGTTTCATGAGGTTCTGTTTGAGGATCGAGGTGGTTTTCAAGATTTCAATCTCCGCCTATTTAGCGTTTGAGTTGAGTGACTATTTTTTAGTAGAACCGGACAAGTTGCTTGAGTGTTAAGGATGATTGTGTTGGAAACTACTTAAGCACCTGATGGACGAAACTCAGTTATCTAAGGGATCACTCTAGCTTTGAATTCTCAACTCAGTAGGTCGCGTAAATAAGCTTGATTGCTTTGGTTATTCTCACTATAGGGGTTACTACTAGAGGTTGGCAAGAATGCGGAGGTAACTTCACTTACTCTTCAAGATGTTTCGTACTTCGGGGAGATTTTTATAAAGTTGGGGTAAAAGGAAGATGAAATAAGTCAATATTTAATTATTTCAATTTTCCTTGTTTGGGAATAAATAAAATTAATAAAAATATCCGTCAAATTACTGATGCTCAAATCATATTTTTTCGGAGAATACTGAGATATTTGCTCAACGAGTAACTGTAATTAAAAATTTCTATGGGAAAATACTTAATTAGATAGCTGCAAAAACAGGCGAAGCACTTGTACCCAAGTTTGGAGATTAAGCTCTGGTTAACTTGGTAAATGCTTCGCCCTAGCTGTGAAAATAAACTTTTTTAGGTTAGTATACGCTTGCTCAAATCGGTGCGCTCGGCAACACTACAAATGCTATTAGACAGGCTAAGAGACGGAGTTTAAAGAAGTTTTAGCTTCTTCGGCTACTTGCTCGACTTGATCATTTGCCAAAGCTTCTAATGTAGAGCGTGCCTCTGATCCGCCTAGCCTGTGGAGCGCCTGTACTACTCGGTAGCGGATTTGCCAGTCTGGATGGGTAGCATAGGGAACGATGAGGGAAACTGCTCGCGGATCTCCCAGTTCTCCTAGTGAGGAGATAGCAGCTGTTTGTACCAGGTCATTATCGGAGGTGAGGGCTTCTTGTAACAGGTCAAAAGCTCGCTCGTCGCCCATTTCTCCCAAGGCGGCAATAATGCTGAATTTGACGAGCCATTCAGGGCTTTGTTGGTAAACTTGCTGCAAGTCTAAGAAGGCATCTTTTAGCTTCAGCGCTCCCAGTGCATCAGCAGCAGCAGCTTGTACGTCGGCTTCAGGGTCGTTGAAGAGGCGATCGCGTAATATTGTTAAACTTTTTTGTAAATCTTGGTGTCCCAGCGTATCCATCTGGCTGACAGCTGCATATCGAACTCTGGTATTGCTGTCAGTAACAACAGGTTGAATTAGTTCAAATGCGATCGCCACTTCTAACTGGCGCAACTGGTTAACCGCACGGATGCGATCGCCAAAATTATCTGAACCCAGCAATTCTTTAACAGACTCAGGGGTAATGCTCATTATTATTTGTTGTTAGTTGTCGTCGATGTTTGAAGGTTGGATTAAAACGTTGGGTAGGGATTTTACTTTCCTACTCTTAGGGTGAGTAATGACTATAGGTACTACATTTCTGCCGCCATTGCCCGCACAATATCCCCACGAGTGAGGATGCCAATCACTTGCTCTGATTGATCAATCACTGGCAAACGGCGCACATTTCGCTCGTGCATTAGTGCGGCGGCTTCCCGCAAAAATTTATCAGGTGCAATTGTAATTGCATCAGAGGTCATTACTTCCCCGACTGTTTGCCCCAGCGCCTTATGCAGTTCTCGTTCGTAAGTGCCTGGGTTTTGCAGATAAATCACACTGTCTAGAAACATGATGTAAGCGGGGGGAGTCACCCCTGTTTCTTGCCACATCAAGTCGGTTTCTGAGAGTACCCCCACCAATTTTCCATTCTCATCCACCACTGGCAGACCGCTGATGCGTCGTTCTGCCAGGATTTGGATAGCCTCTTTGAGAGGCGTGTCAGTCCGCACCAAAATGGGGTCGCGGCTCATAACGTCGGCTACAGTTTTCGACATACGTGGCTAACATCTGTCACAGGATGGCTAGCTTCATTGTAGGTAATTGCGGGGATCAATAGCTATTGGCAAATTCTGTTTCGCAGTAGGCGCAAAGGATATGGGTGCAGTTAGCGATCGCTCCCAAATGAGCAATCTCGTAACCGTGCGTGTTTTGCGTCGCAAAGGAGAGACAAGCTGCACGAGCAACATGACCGAACTTCATCGCAATTGAGGCATCGCTGCCAAAACCACTCAACGTCGCCAATTGCACCGGAATAAACAACTTTTGCGCTACTTGCCGTATCTGCCAATTCAGCGTTTCATCATAGATGCCATAGCCATCCTGAGAAAGCAATACTGGCGCTACTCCGTCTGCAACTGGGTATTCCGGCGACAATGGGCAGATTTCCAAGGCAATCAAAGCATCTACGTGCTGCTTCTGGGTAAAGTACATCGCGCCAATTGCGCCAACTTCTTCTTTAGCAGAAGCCACCAAATAAACATCAACTGCTGGCTTTTTTACAGTTTCCGCCAGCGCCAACAAAATCGCCACAGATGCCTTATTATCCAGCGTATAACTGGCAATCCAATCCTTCATTCTGACCGGGCGCTTGCGATGCTTCCCGACTACCATTCGGGTTCCCGGTCGAATTCCTGCTACTTCTAGTTCTGGGAGAGTGCATTTAGTTTCCACCCAGGCATCTTCCCAACGCACCGGAGTATCTTCTTGCTGGGACTTTTGGGGGGATTCGTGGGAAATGTGACGCGATCCAAAAGAGAGAATTCCGGTAATCGTTTGCTCGTCTCCGAGTAAGTCTACAGCGCCTTCGCCATAAACCCAAGGAAACGCGCCTCCAAGACGGCGAACTTCTACCCGTCCCTCCTTGCCAACTTGTTTGACGATGCCACCAATTTCGTCTTTGTGGGCGGTGATAGCGATCGCTTTTTGTGGATTTTGTCCCGCAATCTTGGCAATTACATTACCTGCACTATCCTGCCAAACTTCCACGCCAGCCGTCTGAAATCGCCTGATTAACAGCTGGTCAATTTCTCCCTCAGCGCCGCTGGGAGAATGGTGCAGCACTAATTCTTCAATCGTTTGGAAAAGATTGTCGTAATCCAACAAAGTCATGCTTACAAGTAAAAACGCCTGACAACTAAAGTTAAGGGCGAACAAACAAAGCCTAGACGGTGCGTCGGCTTTATTCTAGCCGTTGCGTTGACAGGCTTTGTTTTTGGAGCATCGCGTTGCCAAAAATGGGATGCTTCTACCCATTTAACATTTATACTTCAGTCGCACCTACTCTGACTTTTTTCTGTTTACCTTTCAACACCGAACCCGCACCTAAAGCACCAAAAGCTAATATACCCAGCGCCGAAGCCGGTTCTGGAACGCTCTTTCCAGGTTCGGTTGGTGCTGTCAACCTTGAATAGGCTAATTCTCCCAGTATCTTATGAGTCGCAGTTGAAGGATGGATCTGATCCCAAAACAAATACTCGTTAGGATTCGTACATTGAGGGTTGAATAAACAACGGTCAGTGACATTCGTGAAATTATATTTTGCTGGATTAGCGATCGCGTCATTAAATGCCGAATTAAAATCCAGGGAAATTAGGTTAACATCGGGCGCTAAATCGTCACTCAAATTATCCAGAGTTTTGAACAAACTGGAGTTATGTTTTTTGGTTAAAGCGTTGAGCCTATCAGCATCCGGAGTTCCGGAGGTTAGTGGCAGTTTGCCCAAATCTGGCAAGTTAACTACCATAATATTTTTAGCTTCCAGTGCAGCCAGGGATCTAACCGCAGAGGTTATGTTTTCGATGGTTTTGTCAGGTTCTGTATAAGGCTTAAAACTGCTTTGTGTAGGCAAGTAATCATTAGCCCCAGCCAAGACTATATAAAGAGCATTTTTGTCAGCAGTCTGAGAAGCTGGTATCAGATTGTCAAAAAATCCAATCTGTTGCTGCAATCCTGGTAAAAGAGGAAAAATAGTGTTATCAGTTCCTGTAGTAGCACCACTGAAAGCAAAGTTTATGCCTTGAATTGGCTGAGTACCCAAAGTGGGATCGGTGTACGGAGTCAGGCTTAAACCTAAATCTTGGGCGAGATAATCTACCCATACCGGGCCATTGGAAAAACGTCCATTAGAGTAGAAAAGGCTAGGAGGAATGATTGGGAAATTGGGATTGCTGGCGTTTAGAGCCGTGGACACATTGAAAACATTACCTGTGTCCGAGATACTGTCACCAAATATGTAAAGCCCGCTAAATAATGTTGCTGCCGTTGCCTTCAGCGGCAACATGAAAGATAAGAGGAAAAATCCTGCGGCGAGAATTTGTTTTTGCATGGTCATTTATCCTTCCTTTATTTTCTGCTGGTCTTTAACTCTAAAACTTTTTCTGTGTATTTGCACACAGTAAATACATAGTTAGTGTGAATTCTCTGTAAAGTTTTTACTAATTTCAGAAAAAACCGGGGTAGCGAAAAGATTACGGAGATCGGTCACGCCTGAGCTTTTAAAACGAAACCCAGCGCACTTATTGGGTAAAGCTATAGCAGTCCTAGATGTTTCGTGAAGGCGAGATAGCCGACTTCGTAAGAGAAGTCGGCTATCTGAAGGGCTGGCTCAAAACTCTGCCGAGGATTGCTATATAACGCCTAAACAAGTTGTGAAATATATCTTCTTTTGTAGCGCTTCCGCGTCACGAGAGCGACAGGCTATGAGAGCCTATCCTACAGGTTACATAAGAAGGGTTGATTATACTGGGACTAATTTATTTAGAAATAAGTTGCTCTTGGGAATTAACATTTAAGACAAATGGTACAATTATTAACTAATTGTGATTAGCAACCATTACCGACAAGATAACTATTTAATTGGATTTGATAATATGGCTTCGATGCCCAACTACCGCCCTAAACAAATGTCCTTGGGGCCTTTGGAAAGAGAGATTTTGAGTATCATTTGGGAACTTGGTTCTGCCACCGTTAAGGACGTACACGAACGCATTTTGGCAGATCCTGAGCGAGAGTTAGCTTATACTTCAGTCACAACGGTACTGCGTCGCTTGACTGAGAAAGGTTGGCTTGCGTGTGATAAAAAAGAACGAACATTTTCTTGGCGAGCTTTAGTTTCTCGCTCCCAGGCGCAGGTAATAGAAGCTCACGATCAGTTACACAAATTTTTGGCAGTGGGAAACCCCGATGTCGTCGCCGCCTTCGCAGATAGTCTCGACTCTGCCAGTTTAGAACAAATAGAAGCGATCGCGCTTCGTCTGGCGGCTGCACGTCAAGCTAGAGAGGAGTAAAAGTAATGCACTTAGTGATGATTCTTTTTGCGCTCTTGTTGGTTTGGTTTCTGAGATGGCGATGGTCTTATCCTGTAGGAAATTGGCAAGAACGTTGGCAAACAGCGCTTTGGTCATTTCTGTTTGGGCCACTGTTACTAATCATGACAGCGATCGCGCTGCTGTGCATGGGTGCCAACGGACAAATGGGAGGGTTGCAAACCGGATGGTTCAGCTATTCTCTGGCTCTAAGCTTTCTAGGGTATGCTGTCGTTTTATGCCTCAAATTAGCAATTGAGGGATGGCGTTCTGTGCGACAAACACGCACTTATCCCCAAATCGAACTTGACGGCACAGTTCGTTTTCTCGACGCGAACGTTCTATTTAGCGCCCAGGTTGGTTTCTGGGAACCGGAATTAGTCGTTAGCCGGGGATTATTGGAAATGTTGGATACGGAGCATCTCGATGCTGTAATTGCCCACGAGCAAGGGCATCATTATTATCGGGATACCTTTTGGTTTTTCTGGCTCGGATGGATGCGATCGCTTACATCTTTTCTACCGAATACAGAAAGTTTGTGGCAGGAACTTTTGCTTTTGCGCGAACTACGAGCCGATAGATGGGCGGCACAAAAGGTAGATTCTTTAGTGTTAGCTGAATCTCTGCTTTGGGTGGGAAGCTGTCCACCGATTCAATCAGATAATTTCTGTGCTGCTTTCAGTTCTGTGGCACCACCAAATCGGTTGACGGAGCGCATAGAAGCGCTTCTCTCACAAGAACCATTGCCACGATGCCCTAATAATATGTGGTCTTGGAAGTGGTTAGTTTTGGCGTTTCTGCCTCTGGTTAGTTTGCCATTTCACACATAATTTGTAGGTCGAAATATAAGAACCTCTCCTCGCCTGCGGCTGTGGCTCCCCGGTTAGCAGCAGGGTGGTTTCATACAACCCTTAGAAAATATCGAAAATTGCGACATTTTGTAGGGGCATGGCATTGCCATGCCCCTACCGCCAACCAAAATCAACTGCCTCCTCGCAAGCGAGGTGGGGTTCCGGGTTCCAGAAAATTACGGGTAATCAACCAGACTTGATATCAATTGTCAATTTGTCAAGTTGAAACGTTCAAACGTCATTTAATAATGACTAACTAATTGACGACGCGAGGAATACAACACCAATTGAAGATATAACTAAACCAGCGAGTTGCAGAAAGGATAAACGTTGAGTGTTAAATTTCTGGGTCGCCGCACTACCAAACCGGAAAGCAGCAAAAGCAACGCCATACTGAATTAAAGTAAAACCCAGTAAGTAGGCAAATAACTCAGTCATCCCAGCACCGATAATCGCCTCACCATAAGCGTAACCGTGAAACAAACCCGCGATCGCACCCAAAACCATCTGTAAAATCCAGTTAGGTTTATTTTGTTTTACCAGCATCGCCCCAAATGCGATCGCGCTTACAGCAATAATTATCTCTGCTACTGGTAAATCAACGCTCAGTAAATGAATCCCAGTTCCTACCATTGCTGCTAGAACAAATCCCGCTGGTATCAGTGCGCCCTGCACTTGTCCAACCGCCAGTAACCCAATAGCAATCACAAAAGCAAAATGATCCAAGCCAATCAGCGGGTGCGCCAGCCCTGAGAGGAACCCTTCAAAGAAATTAGAAGGTACGTTACCGCCCATAGAATGGTGAGCATAAGCAGGCTTTTGGGCAATTAAACAGCCAACCCCGATTAAAGCAGCGACGCTTGTGTATCTTGGCAGTAGCTTGAAGAAATTAAAGTGTTTAATTTTAGTCATAATCTGTACCTCGCAGATGTATCAAATTCTTTACTGTTGATTGGTAATTAGGAATTGGGAATTTTCCCCAGTCCCTTTATCTCCCATCGGTGGGCATTCTGACTTAGAGGCTGTAACTAATGCCTCATCACAGCTGCGGGACAGCGCCGGACTTGCACCGAACTTTCCCCTTAACTCTGGTGGCTGCTCCTCACCAGAACCGATTGAGCAGAGCAATCATATCACTTCAGGGTTGGCATTTGAAAAAATGTCTGTAAAATTAACTGCAAAGACCGCAAAACCGCCAGAGAGAACGAACTTTATTTGAGGAGTGAGCGAATATGTGCGTAACTTGTCTTGTTACTTCCGCTTTAATGTTCTTTACACCAAGTGTTTCTGACGTGCCTTCATTGGCAGGGAATCAAGTTGCATTAGCTCAAAAAACCCAAGCCGCCATCACTCAGCTAGTTAAAAATCTGCCTAATTCCTCAGAAATTAGCCTACTTCGAGATGGATTAGAAGTGTTACAAGTAAAATTAGCTAAAGCCAAAAATGATGTGGAAGCTCAAGCCATCCTTGATACTGAGTTGGATGTTTTAAATAAGCGCATTAATGCCGATCCCAACTCTTGGAAAATCAATGAGGCGCTGGAGGAAATTCTGATAATTGATGACAACGATCAACTTATTAAAAGTTTAAAATTGCCTACAAGTAAAACTAAAAATTTGCAACCTGTGCCTAAATCTCAAGGCATGAATTGGGGTTGGTTGCGTTAGAAGGTAACTGAAAGGGGAGCGCACCTCAATGAAAGAGGTGGCTCCCCAACCTACATCACTATTTACTGCTGATTTGGAGAACTTAAAGGTGTAGGTGATGGCTGGCTTTGTTGACGCTGACTCTGCAAAGCATCTTGAGCTGATATTCCTTCACCTTCAGCGCCAAAGTACCACAGAGCCGCCGCCGCCTCAGCACGAGTTACAGGTTTTTTCGGCTGAAACAACGTCGTATACCCAAAAACTCGCCGGATATTCGCTAAATCTCCATTCTGGAAATCTGCCAACACCGCCCGTAAAGCCTTGGGTTCAGTTTTCCCTGCATCCTGAAATCCCCACGTTTGCTTTACCGCGTCAACTGAAGCTGTGGGTAAAGAAGAGCGCGTATCTAGAGGCACTTTCCAGAGAATCAGATTTTCGCGGGTTAGAGGTGCATCCGGGCGAAATAAAACAGCAGTAGCATCACCTGTCAATCGACTGGGAATTAACCCCGACTCCGCTAAACCTTGAATAGCTGAAAAATCTGGGTTATTTCGGGGAATATCTTGAAAAGCTGGTTGAGCGCTATCTGATGCCAAACGGATTTGTTTGCCTGGATTATTGGCATGAATTTGATTATTAACTGCAACCAGCCACCGCGCAAATTGTCGGCGGGTGATAGTTTTATTCGGTTCAAACTGTCCGCTGGCAGTTGGGTTATTTTTGGAGCCAACCGACTCTTGAGTAAGTACCCCCAATGCTGCTAAGTCTTCTACGTACTGACGTAATTCTTGGGGTGCTTTATTTATATCAGTGAATACTGATGAGCTAGTTGAGGGCGCGGGATTTTCACTAGCTGGCTGAGTGAAAATATCTTTTAAATTACTTCCCTGCGGTATTGTGGCAACGCTGGCATCGCGGCTATAGCTGATTGTAAATTCTGTGGCTATGTCTGAATTGTTACCAACAGCGGATTGAGTGGGCGTAGGCGTGGGGTTGCTAGTGCCAGAAACTGACTGGACGGACACCGTAACTTGCAGGTTATTCTGACGAGCGACCAATGTGTTTTCGATGCCACCTGTTTCGGACTCGCTGACCAAATCCCAGTTATTAGATTGAAACTGTTGCTGGTAAAAGCTTAGAACTGAGTTACTGGGGGCATCGGTTGTAAAACGGGCTGTCTGACCTTGACCAGAGTCAGGTGTCGCTGGTCTGACTTCTTGCACCTGAGCATCTGAATAAATGGGTATTTCTGCGGGAAAACCTGCCAGTTTATCGTTCTGAGGATTGTTGGAAGCAGGCGTTCCCAGAGTAATAGGGTTTTCTTTAAGTTTAGGGTCTGCTGCGAGCGATCGCTCAAGCGCTTCCCGATTAGCACTGTTGGCGCAAGCACTTAAGGAAATCAACAAGCAACCGATTAACCCGACACGTATAGCAAGACGTTTATGAAGCAACACAGCACACTAGAAAACAACTCTTTCTTCCTACGCTAACGCATATCGTAAAGCTGGTTTCCTCTGTGTGTGTTTAAGGGCAGATAAGTCAAATGCCAAAAACCGGGTAACTTTTAATTTACCGGGTTTCTAGGTTTTCGGTTTCTTAAGAAGCTTAATTTACACTCACCCTCACCCGGCGACGCTTGCGTAGTTGAGAGCCACCCACAACTAAACCTACTACAGCAAGACCTCCAAGCCCAGTTGGTTCTGGCACATCTTTAAGTTCTCCCGCCAGTGCAACGCCATCATTAGCACACTCTACAAACACATGAGCTAAGTAGTCACCGCTATCAAAGAGAGATTTACTAAACTGGAAACCAATGGTTTCAGTGCCGCTAGCAGCGAAGTGGGCAAAGTCAAGTCCAGCAGCAGTCAAAGCCCCGGCGGTGAGCATAGTAATATCGCCCACTTTTGTACCTGAGCCAATTACATTGAGAACTGAGCCTTGACCGAGATATCCATAGGCATCAGCTTTGGTTGGCAAATCGGTGCCTAGAGTATTGGTTTTATACCATCCAGCATCATTGTATTGCTGCAAACTGCTGTATCCATTATTGATTCCAGTAACGCTAGTTGCCTGGACATTTTTGTAAACGCCAGTGCTGGAAGCATTAGAATCGTTTGTCCCTGCAAAGCGAATCCCAAACAAACTTTTTGCATCACTAGCAGTTTGAAAATTATTACCCGTAAAGTTGAAGAACAAGTCGCCCCAGCCGATGTTTTTGTCAACAGCAGCACTGGCGTAAGTGCCTGTCAATGGCATACCACCAGTCAGCGCTACAAAAATGCTGTCAGCGGTTTCCTTAACTGCTATGCTTTTGATGTCATAAGCCGAGCCACCAGAGCCATCATTGAAAGCATCAATACTATAGTTCCAATTTTGATATAACGTTCCCGCATTAGCTTGTTGTCCAGTTATAGAAATCAGTCCTAGACTCGCAGCCATACCAGCAATTAAAGTAGCAATATTCCGTAGTTTCATAGAATAGACAAACCTTTGTTTGGGTTAAATTTATCTAATTAAATTTATAACCTTAATTTATTAATTAATCCATAAAGATTAAATCAAGATTGGCTAATGTTGAACTAAGGAATTACTAAAAAATAAACTGTATTTATACGTAAGTAACAAAAAAGAATATCAAGATATTTTGGGAATTTTTACTGGGGCTTGGGCAATACTGGAGGGATAGAAGCTTAAAATATTAAATTTTGCCTACGTTGAGGCACCTCAACCCAACTTACAATTATTTCTAACCCTCTCGTACTTGGCTTAAGTGAAGATTGACATACTCCCCGACCGTAAACGGTCGGGGATTCTAATTCCTGGTTCACAGAAATCCGCTTACTGTAGAAGGTTTCCCTTCTGCAATAGAGGCGGTCTTCTCCCCAGGCTTTCCCTCTTGTGAGGCAGATCCCTTTTGCCCAAAGGTACTGTTTTGCCATTCTATGCCTAGAATCCCCATACCCTTTTTGAGGATATTTATTGCTGCATTTCTATCACGGCAAATCTCAATACTACATGAGGGACATGAATGAGTTCTGGTACTTAATGACTTTTTCACTCTCCAGCCACAATTAGAACAATCTTGAGATGTATAGTGGGGTGAAACTGCCACTACCGCTTTATCCCAGATTCTCCCGTAGTAGTCTAACCATTGAGTGAACTGATACCAACTAGCATCCTGAATTGATTTAGCCAAGCGATGATTCTTGACCATGTTGGCAATCTTCAAATCCTCATAGACAATCACATCGTTAAAGTGAACTACGCATCGGGCAAGCTTTATCGCCCAATCTTTACGCTGCCTGGAGGTTTTAAGATGAACTCTACCTAGTCGTTCTCGTGCTTTATGGTAGTTGTTTGATTGCGGTTTTGCACCTTTTACAAACTTTTTACTTAACCGTCTTTGAGCTTTTTTTAGTCGGCGCTCAGACTTTCTCAAAAACTGGGGATAGATAACAGCATTATCGTTCTGGTCTTTGGTGAAGTATTTTAACCCCAGATCCAAGCCGACAACATTGCCTGTGTATTCCCCTGATTCTTTCCGGTCAGCATCAAAGCAGAATTGAGCATAATACCCATCTGCCCTACGCACAACACGCACGCGGTTAATTTTAAGGGTGTGAAGGTCAATCCTTGTTGCTTTATTGCAGTATAGAGATAAAGTCCCAATGTCGAAGCCATCCGTGAAGTTAATACTTTCACAATCTTGGGCTAGCTTCCATCCGGAGACTTTGTATTCTACAGAACGACCATGTTTTTTAAATTGGGGATAACCTTTCTTTTTATCGCCCTTTTTACATCGGGAGTAGAAGTTAGAAATAGAAGCCCAAGCACGTTCCGCACTGGCTTGTCTGGCGGCTGAGTTTAACTTTTTGGCGAAAGGAAACTTGGCGGCTAAATTTTTGCACAGTGAGTACAAATCGGCTTTACTTACACCTCGGTTATCCATCCAGTACCGGATTGCCTTGTTTCTAATGAATTGGGCGGTACGAACAGCATCATCAAGAGCTAAGTATTGCTCTTTTGTTCCGTTTTTTAACTTGGCTTCTCTAACTAACATGATGTGATTTTACGGCACAATATTGCAGATAAAACATTAAGATAAATAAAAGCCGCCTTGAAAGTGCGGGGCTTTAAACCCATTATTTTGGTAAAACAAAAAGAGTATTTGAAGGTTGAGAAATATTACAGCCTGCTGTAATCCAATGGATCTAAACCAGAGGTCGCGTGGTATGTTGGCTTTTGACCAAAATCGGTCAGACTGTTTTTATGGCTCTTAACGCCAAATATTTTTAGCTGAAACTTCTATGACATCTGAGGAAAAAGATTTTGCTACATCGAGTGCGGCGGAAGTGGAGCTTCCGGCTGTAGCTAAGGGGGATGCTGCTGCTGATGATGGAGTCAATGTGAAGCTAAGGGAATCGAACCTTGTTAAAGCAGTAGACTCGAAGGGTGTAATGCCCGGCGGAAATACGGGTAAGACTTCGCTAAAGTTGCGGATATGGCAGCAAGTGGCGGAAAACCTGCAAATTTTGCTGATTGCCCTTTGTTTGGCGCTGTTGATTCGGACGTTTGTGGCAGAACCTCGCTATATTCCTTCTGATTCTATGCTGCCGACGTTGCAAGTGGGCGATCGCTTGGTGGTAGAAAAAATCTCTTACCGTTTTCACGCACCTAACCAAGGTGATATTGTCGTCTTTGACCCTCCCCAAAAATTACAAATTCAAGGCTACGCCAAAGACCAAGCCTTCATTAAACGAGTGATTGGCACGCCCGGTCACGTTGTTAAAGTTAAAAATGGCAAGGTCTACCTGGATAACTCTCCGCTACAGGAAGACTACATCGCAGAACCTCCAGAATATAACTGGGGGCCAGGGGTGGTGCCTGAAGGCCAGCTGTTTGTCATGGGAGATAATCGTAATAACAGCAATGACTCCCATGTTTGGGGATTTTTGCCTCAGAAAAATGTCATTGGTCGCGCCTTTTTCCGTTTCTGGCCCGCCGGCCGCATTAGTCGTGCTTGATGGTCAGGCCAAAATACCCGACGGCTGTTGGCGGAGCCTGCGTGTTAGCGCTTAGTCGCGGCTACACAAACAAAGCCTGCTCTCGTCACGCTTTGTTTGTAAAGCGCCATTTAGTCAATAGCAAAAGTGCGCGCACTTTTGCTATTGACTAAAACCTCAAATAGTGCATTAACTGCGCTGTCATCTGTCCAGGGAGTGATAGCCTAGTTTGAAAATCAGCCAGGTTGCGGTAAGCTCCGGCGGCGCGACGATTTGAAAAGATTGCTCTGGCAAGAATCAAGTCAACACCTGGAAGAAGCATTAGCTGCTCGATAGATGCTGTGTTAGGGTTCACCAGTTGCGGTGTGGAGGGACAATCGTCGTAGTAACAAAACCTCAAGAGTGGCTCCAGAGGTTTTAATCGCAATATCGGCATACTTAGTGCCGCAGCAATATCTTCTATACAGAGAAATTGTACTCCAGACTGGGCTAAGGAAACGAGCGATCGCGCTTGATGAATTGATAGCCCAGGTAGTCTCAGCCAGTCATCCACACTTGCCTGATTCACATCAATTTTGAGACCAAGACTGACTGCGATCGCAATTTCTTCAGTAGATTGCAGCCGATAGTAAGGATCTCCCAAAATCCGCGCCCGGATTGACTGTCGGTTTGAGTTTATCTCTGGGCGCAGCCGAGTCGCCAATGGTAGCCAATCAAAAAGTGCCATTTTTTGGTAAATTTAGCGATCGCACCCAATATTTTAAAATTTTTCTCGCCTACTGACTTCTTTTTACCGCATTCGATCCAGACATTGGCGGCGCTTTTGCTCAAATTCATACTCTGAGATTAGCCCTTCTTGGCGTAGACTATCCAGTTGACGCAAAGCATCAGCGATCGCACTCACTGAGTTAGTCGCCACTCCAACTGACTCAGGGAGTGATTCTACACCTAAATTAAAATTCCGGTCAAATTCATCCCCATCTTGGAATAAATACCATATCCCTTCAATAGCGCTGGCAATTCGAGCGATAGGTGTTCCCCACGACAACAGTAAATAAACTGCTCCCCAAAGCGGCTGTCCCAGATAAAACTTGTGAAAGCCAGCAAACGGGATTATCGCTCCGGTAAATGCCAAAAGTGCAGCAACTTTTCGATTTTTTTGTGTCAACATTTTGAGGTAAACTCCTCTTTCCTCAAAAGACATAGCGATGCGCCTATAGCGCTACCGCAACGCTTCCCATCCAATTCCATGATAGGGATTTTCTTACTTTGGAGCATGAGCGATCGCGATCGCGCTTTCAAGATGCCACCAGAGAACAAATCCGCCCATAATACGGAAAACCGAATATATCGTAAAGTTTGCACTGCATTAAAATGATACTCAAAGCAGTAAAACTTCCCCTGACTGGGGAAGCCCATTGACGGGAAGATAAAAAGGCTATGGGATTTTTTGACTCCGAAATTGTTCAACAAGAAGCCAAGCAGCTGTTTGAAGATTATCAATCCCTAATACAACTGGGAAGCCACTACGGTAAATTTGACCGCGAAGGTAAAAAGATTTTTATTGAGAAAATGGAAGCCATGATGGATCGCTATCGCATCTTTATGAAGCGATTCGAGCTATCTGATGACTTCATGGCTCAAATGACAGTCGAACAGCTTAACACTCAGCTTGGTCAATTTGGCATTACCCCGACTCAAATGTTCGACCAAATGAACCTCACCTTAGAGCGGATGAAATCCGAATTAGAAAAGCAAACATAAAGATTTTGGATGCCAGAATTTTACTTTTTTCTGCCTCCTAAATTTCTCATTTTGTAGGTTGGGTTTTAGCTTGCTTCCGCCTAGCGGTGGGAAAGTGGAACCCAACACTAACAATTTTGGATGCAAGGATACAAGAATTTTAAGACTTTAGATTAAATCCAAAATTATCGGAGGCTGGGAAACTCCTTCGCCCCCGTAAAATCTAAAATTCTTATCTAGGGCGTGGAAACTTGTTAGGCGAGGGGAAGTAATTCACAGGAACACCACTCATAGCACTTGACATAAAATCGCGCCAGATAGGAGCCGCATATTCGCCACCCGTTACACCACCGCCTAAACTCCGGTTATTATCCTTCCCAATCCAGACAGCCGTAGAAAGTTGCGGGACATAGCCCACAAACCAAACATCTTTCTCCGAGGAAGTCGTACCAGTCTTACCAGCTGCGGGTCGTCCTATCTGTGCGTTTTTCCCAGTACCGCCAGTCACTACCCCTTGCAGCACGCTTGTCAGCGAAGCACTAGCCCACGGGTCTAAAACCAATCGGCGTTTAGGAGTATTATCGAGCAACACATTGCCACTACTATCCGTGACCCGGACAATAACGGTTGGGGGAGAGTACCAACCATTACTAGCAAAAGTGGCATAACCGCCCGCCATTTCCAAAGGCGTAACACCAATCGCTCCCAAAGGCAAAGAAATTACAGGTTCAATCGGACTCTTAAAGCCAATAGTTCGGCAAATTTCAATCACCTTATCCAGTCCCACAGCCCGCCCAAGCTTCACAGCCGGAACGTTAGCGGAAACCATGAGCGCTTGGCGAATGCTCATCGCCCCAGAGTAACCACCACCGTAGTTTCGGGGAGAGTAATAGCCGCCACCATCTCGATAACTAACTGGCGTATCGTAGACGGTGGAGTAGGGCGAATACTTACCCGTAGCAAAAGCCGCGTAGTAAACAAATGGCTTAAAGGCAGATCCCGGCTGTCGGCGGGATTGGATAGCACGATTGAACTGGCTTTTATCGTAACTAACCCCGCCCACCATTGCTTTTACAAAGTGCGTCCGAGGATCGACTGATACCAGAGCAATTTGGTTGTTATAAAGCCCGTAACCCTGAAGTCTTCTATGCCAACGACTCACCTTTTGTTCCGCCATACGTTGGAACTTGTAGTCGATGGTCGTCTGGATTCGCATACCGCCTTTTAGCACCGCATCCCGACCGAAGCGCTCATTTAACTCCGCAACAACCGCTTCTGTGATATAAGGCAGTTCGCTGGTTTGCCACGAGGTTAGCTGACCCCGTTTAATTTCTTGCTTAACAGCGGCTGCTCTCTCTTGCTCAGTAATCCATCCCAACTCGCGCATCCGACCCAAAACCTGTGTTTGGCGCTGTTTTGCCTGCTTGTAGTTCCCGAAAAGACTGTAATCTTCCGGAGCCTGAATCATTCCTGCCAACATTGCCGCCTCAGCCAAGTTTAGATCGGCAGCTTTCTTGTTAAAGTAGCTTTCAGATGCTGTTTGAACACCATAGTTGTTGTGACCCCAATACACCTGATTGAGGTACATTTCTAAAATTTGATCTTTCTTAAAGATTTGTTCTAACCGAATTGCTAGCACCGCTTCGGCAATTTTGCGGCTCATTGTCCGCTTGCGAGACAAGAAAAGGTTTTTCACCAACTGCATGGTGATTGTCGAGCCACCCTCGACAACGTTGCCTTTTTCCCAGTTAGCTTTTAAGGCGCGACCAACGCTGTTGGGGTTAATGCCTTGGTGCAAATAGAAGTGGCTATCTTCAATCGCTAGAACCGCCCGCTTGAGTTCAGGGGAAATTTTATCAAGGGGTACGACTTCCCGATTGGCTTCTCCGTGGAGCGAAGCTAGGTGCTTACCTTGAATGTCGTAAATGTAAGAAGTTTCTGTGGGGATGTAGCTACGAAGAACCCGCACATCCGGTAGGTTACGGAAGCTGATAGCTAAACCAACCAGTCCCCCAGCGACAACCGAACTGGTCAGCATGGTGATGCCCAGGAGGGTTCCGCCTGTTGCTTTACCGACTCCCTGCATGAACTGAACTATCGGGGCTGATGGCTCTCTTCTCGGTTGTTTATCTTGAATAGTGCTAGACGACACGGTGATTTCACTTCCTCACTAAAAAAATGTGGGACTTAGATGATTGGGCGACTGGTATGGCTTTGCTTATCTAGATTACAGAACTTTCCACTCGCGGCAGGATGGTGGGGACAATTTTAGCAGTGACTGGGAAGGTGGTAAGCATTTGCGGTGGTCGCAAAACAACATCGCTTTTGTAAGTGTGACAAAAAAATCCTACTTTTTAGCATCATAAGTGCAGCCCATTACTAAATTTTGTCCAGTTGGCATGGAGACTTTATACAATTTTTGCAAATTATAATAAACTGGTTTACCCTTGGATTTGCATAAAATACAAATATAAGGGTCGATTTCCACATCCGATTTAGTTTGGCGCATCATGACCGCTAGTGTATCCTCAAAAACGCCCCAAAACCTCACTTGGTTATATCGTGGGGTTAGTGAAATTTTCCCCGACCAGCCTGATTCTGATGACGCTGCTCTTTCTTTGGCTCAAAGATTAGCGCAAACTGACCGACCTTTGCGGGTGAAGTTGGGAATCGATCCGACCGGATCTGATATCCACTTGGGTCATAGTATCCCAGTACGGAAGCTGCGTGCTTTTCAGGATGCCGGACATACAGCTGTTTTAATTATTGGGGATTTTACGGCTCGGATTGGCGACCCTACCGGAAAATCTGAGGTACGCCGTCAGTTAACATCTGAGGAAGTGGCGCAAAATGCTCAAACTTATCTGGATCAGGTGCGTCCAATTCTAGATTTTGACACGCCGGGACGGTTGGAAGTTCGCTACAACTCCGAATGGCTTTCAAAGCTTGATTTGTCAAAAATTTCAGAGTTGTTGTCTACGATGACGGTAGGGCAAATGCTGGCGAAGGAGGGGTTTGCCGAACGTTATGAGAAGGAAAATCCGATTTTTCTGCACGAGTTCCTTTACCCGTTGATGCAAGGCTACGATTCTGTGGCGGTGCAAGCTGATGTGGAGTTGGGTGGGACGGATCAGAAGTTTAATATTGCTGTTGGGCGCGATTTACAACGCCATTTCGGTCAGATGCCTCAGTTTGGTTTGCTGATGCCGATTTTAATCGGGACGGATGGTGAAAAGAAAATGTCGAAGTCGCTGGGCAATTATGTGGGATTATCGGAAGATCCGCTCTGGATGTATCAGAAGTTGGAAAAAACGCCGGATCATCTGTTAGAGCAGTATTTTGAATTGTTGACAAATTTGCCGCTGGATGGCTTGCCAGAACAACCACGCGATCGCCAAAAACTTCTGGCTTTCGATATTGTCTCTCAATACTACGGGAAAGATGCAGCAGAACTTGCTGTGCGCGACGCACAGGCAATTACAGCAGGAAACACAAATTCCGCTAAAGCTGTACCAGAATTTTACCTAAAAGAGGTGAATTTTCCGGCTAAATTGTTCTTTATTCTGGGAAAGAGCGGCTTGTGCAGCAGCGGGACGGAAGCGCGGCGACAAATTCAGGGAGGAGGGGTAAAGTTAGATGGAGATCGCGTGTCTGACGTGAATCTCACTTTTGAATCTCCCTCTGAGTTGGACGGACGAGTTTTGCAGGTGGGGAAAAATAAGTCTGTGCGATTAATTGGGTAATGGGGATTGGGGATTGGGGATTGGGGATTGGGAAAAAGTCTTACCTAGTCCCTACGCCTCAGTCCCCAGTCCTTTGTCCCCAGTTCCTAGTCCCCAATCCCCAATCCCTAGTCCCTAGTCCCCAGCCCCCAGCCCCTACAAAATAATGTCAAACAGCGAGAAAATTATTGTTGCTTTGGATGTTCCGAGTTTAGGGGAAGCGATCGCTTTAATTGACAAGTTGCCGGAAGTAACTTTCTTTAAAGTTGGTTTAGAACTATTTGTCAGCACTGGTGCTGACATTCTCACACTGCTGAAAGACAGACAAAAGCGAATTTTTCTGGATCTGAAATTTCACGATATCCCTAACACTGTTGCCGGGGCTTGTCGCGCTGCTGCGAGTTATGGCGTAGATTTGCTCACAATCCATGCTACGTGTGGTAAAAGTGCGCTACAAGCAGCAGCAGCAGCCCTACAGGAGGGCGCAGAAGCCGCAGGGTGTCCGCCACCCAAGTTAATTGCCATAACGCTGCTGACAAGTATCACATCGCGGCAATTGGCATTTGAGCTAAAAATTCCGCTGGAATTGCCAGAATATGCTTTACATATGGCTTTGTTAGCAAAAGAGGCGGGACTGGATGGGGCGGTTTGTTCGCCGCAGGAGGTGGAACAACTGCGACAGACTTGTGGCGATGATTTTCTGTTTGTTTGTCCGGGAGTGCGCCCTAGTTGGGCAGAAGCGGGAGATCAGAAGCGAAGTCTCACTCCAGCCCAAGCTTTCTCTTCTGGAGCTGATTATCTCGTGATTGGGCGACCGATTACTGCCGCCGCCGATCCTGCTGCTGCTTGGGCGAGAATTTGCGATGAGTTATAGAAGTCACAATAAGTTATGTAGAGAGGCGAAATTTCGCATCGCTACATTTTGCCTTTGCATGATTGGCTTTTGCTTTGAAAGAGCGATCGCGCAAACGCCCCCACAGAAATCGAGTTGTCCCACCGATGTAGAAAACTTAACAAGTTTACTAATTCGAGATTTACCCAGCTATGCCAATCGCGTCAGTCAACGCTCTCGACGACTAAACAGAAAACCAGCTCTCTCCAGTTCTGTAATCATTGCCGGACGACCAGAATTTGCGCCCCTCACCCTAGGCCCTGGCCCCTATACCTCAGATCCTGGTGCAGACATAACTACAACAGCTCCTAAACAAGTATTTATCACCACTTTAGAACGAGGATACACAGCCCGAAAGCCAATTCAATTACAGCAATATCACTGGCTGTTTCTAACTCAAACTGAGGACGGCTGGAGGTTGGCAACAATGTTTTCCCGTACTGGCTCCTATCCCGAAGGAGATCCGCCCTCGCCGCCGCGAGATAGCAGTAATGGCATCATTGGCCAAGCTGTTCGCAATTGGCTGCAAGACTGCCGCGTTGGGAAAATTAATTAATTGTTGTTGCTAATTTCATCTAATTTGGCACGAACAGCCTGAATATCCTGCCACATTAACCATTTAGGACTGCCTTGTTCCCGCGAAGCATTGCGAAGTAGATAGGATGGGTGGAAAATCGGCATACACAAGCGTCCCTCCCACTCGATCCAAGTGCCGCGAATTTTGGTAATGCCTCGTTTATCGCCAGTTAAACCTTTTAAAGCTGTAGCACCCGTCAAAAGAATGATTTTCGGGTCTACCATGCGAATTTGTTCTAACAAATAAGGCTTACAAGCTGCCATTTCTTCAGTTGTGGGCGGGCGATTGTTTGGTGGACGGCACTTGTTGACATTACAGATGTATACATCCTGTTCGGTGTCCAGCTTCACAGCGGCTAAAATTTTCTCCAGCAGTTGCCCAGATTTCCCGACAAATGGCAACCCGGTTTCATCTTCATTTTGTCCTGGTGCTTCGCCCACAATCATAATTGGTGCTTGAAGATTGCCGCGTCCAACTACAGCGTGAGTGCGGTTTTCTCCCAGTCCGCAGCGGTGGCATTGGTTACAATGCTGTGCGATTTGCGCCATTGTTTGATAGGTGCTGGGAGGAATGGGGACTTTGGCACTTGTGGGAATTAATGCTTGATTTTGCGGTGTGGCAGATGCACCGAGGTCTGAGGAGTCAAAAAGGCTAAGTTGCTCGTCGCTGGACATGAATCTGTGGCTATATCGTGCTTTCACGAAATTATCCTAACAATACTCGCTCAAGGCGGAAACTTGTTTCACGCTTAAGAATTGATAGTTCTTACTTTTGACGGAGTAGGGATGAGCTGCGAGAAGAGCCAAAATCAGCCATCATAGGAGGCGAGCGCAGTACCGAATTCTGGAGGGTGCCATGTCATCTGCCCCCATGTTTCGCGATCGCATCCACGCCGGAGAGCAGCTAGCTCAGTCCGTTATGGCTGAGTTTACCCAGCTCAAGACGCGGGGAGTTAATAGCCAACCTATCATTTACGCGCTGCCTCGCGGCGGTATCCCTGTGGCTGTACCAGTGGCACACAGTTTGGGTTGTCCTGTGGATATTCTTGTCGCCAAAAAAATTACTTTTCCGGAAAACCCGGAACTTGCCATCGGTGCTGTCACGTCAGATGGACACGTACTATGGTGTCAGCCAAAGCGATTTCGCAGAAACCAGCAGAGTGCGCTGGAAGCGGCGTTGCGGCAAGCCCAAGATAAAGCTATTGCCCTACAGAGTAAGCTTTCTTCCAGTCGCTTGCCTGTTAGCGCTCAGGGTGCGATCGCTATTTTGGTTGATGATGGTATTGCCACTGGCATGACAATAGCAGTTGCCGCCTCTGCCGTGAAAGCCCAAAATCCTGCCGAAATTTGGGTTTGTTCGCCAGTAGCGCCACAGGGTTTGAGCGAGTGGCTGCTCCAATGGTGCGATCGCGCTATTATCCTAGAAACGCCCGAACCTTTTCTCAGTGTCAGTCGCTTCTATGAAGAGTTTCCCCAAGTGGATACTCAAGAAGCCTTATTCTACTTGCAGCAGCACAATCAGCAAATATTACCTAATAACCAATCGCCAGATGCGCCTATGAGTAGATAGCAAACGTTAAAACTTTCAGGTATGGTAATGGCTAGTTGCTAATTGCCATTACCCCTAACCAATAACTAATAAGTAATAATTAAAATATGAGAATTTGGCAATCTTGGTGGCGAGCTTTAGTTTTTTCTAGCCAGTACAGTCCACCGCGATTTATTGAGCTAATCATGTTAACTGTTGCCACGGTTTTAATCATGACTTGGGAGATAAATCAGGAGTGGCCTTACTTGGTGCTGGGTTTGAGCTATATGGTGGGAGCGGCGGCATCAATTTTAGTGCGAGAAGCACTCACGCCATCTCATCATCCGCGAGTTTCTCAGGTGATGGCAGTGCTAATGTTAATTGTGAGTTTTTACTGCTTTGCTGACTTAACTCACCACCTATAATTTATTAGTGGGATTGGTGCAAAATCAAGCGATTATCATCTGGATCGTAAGCGTAGATTTCTCTACCGTGTGATGCAGTTAAGATTTCGCCGGGTGGCGGGAAACCCAGAGCAGTAATATGAGCGATCGCATCTTCCAAGTCAATTACTTCTAAACACAAACTCATTCCGCTTTTTACCGATACAAATTCCTCGGATTGGGTGAGTTTCGGTTTGAAAATTCCCAAACGTAAGCCAGGAAACTGAAACTCTGCATAAACATTTGGGATATATGGATGCGGCTGTTTATCCAGTAAATTTGTATAAAAACTTACTAATTTCTCAAGATTAACAGTTGCGACAGTAATAAAGGCGGCGGTGCATGGGAAAACCATATTAGGGTGTAGGGGCGAAAGTTATGTCATTTAAAAAATAAAATAACCTGTCTAAAGATAGGTGAAATTAAAGTAACAAAAAAACTAACACTGAAGCAAAACTGGGTGAACTTAAGCAGGATAACTCAATGGCAGATCGACGTGACGATCAATCAGGGGAAAATCGACACCGAGAGGCACAAAGCTGGAAACGCAGACAGTTTCTGCAACGCCTCGGAGTTCTCGGCGCAGGAGTAGCGATCGCAGATCGGATCTTGCTACACCCAGATGCACAAGTCAATGCTGGCGAACCCGACGAGACAATTTCACTCCAAGCTGGGGAAATTCCGCGCCGCAAACTCGGACGCACAGGTGTCGAAGTTTCGGCGCTGACACTAGGCGGCTTTCACATCGGCGTTCCCAAAGACGAACAAGAAGCCATCCGCATTATTCAAGAAGCACTCGATGCTGGCGTGACCTTTCTAGACAACGCCTGGGAGTATAACGAAGGCGTGAGTGAAGAACGGATGGGTAAGGCGCTGCAAGGTAGGCGAGACAAAGCATTTCTGATGACAAAAGTTTGCACGCACGGACGCGATCGCAAAGTCGCTATGCAACAACTTGAGCAATCTTTGCGGCGACTCAAGACAGATTATATCGACTTGTGGCAAGTTCACGAAGTTGTTTATGACAACGACCCAGAAAGACATTTCGCCAAAGGTGGAGTTATCGAGGCTTTAGACGAAGCCAAGCGTCAGGGAAAAGTTCGTTTTGTCGGTTTCACAGGTCACAAAGATCCGGCAATTCATCTGAAAATGCTTTCTTATAATTATCCGTTCGATGCCGTTCAACTACCACTGAATTGTTTTGACTCCTCTTTTCGCAGCTTTGAGAAGCAAGTGCTACCCCTCCTCAATAAACGCGGTATTGCTGCAATTGGGATGAAAAGTTTGGGTGGTAGTGGCGAACCAGTTAAAGCAGGTGTTGTCACCGTGCAAGAAGCGCTACGCTATGCAATGAGCCTTCCGGTTGCTACTACCGTCAGCGGTATTGACTCTCTACAAGTGCTGCGCCAGAACTTGAATATTGCGCGGAGTTTCACGCCAATGAAAGAAGCGGAAATGCAAGCTATGCGATCGCGTTATGCTAGTTATGCTGCTGATGGACGCTTTGAACTCTACAAAACGTCAAAAAAATACGATGGATCTCCGGGCAGAGAGCAGCACGGATTTCCCTCGCAAGAGGAGTTAGAAGCTTGAAGTGTTACCCTAATTTGTAAGCTATTCGACGTTTAACTTGCAGATGGTTATTAGTCAAAATTCCTACCAAAACAGAGTTTCATTCTTTTAACTTTTGACTTGCTTAATAGGTAGGTAGGTATGCACTGCCCAGCAAAACAAATTTTTGAGGAAAACTGCTATGACCGCTACACTATCTGTACCTAATTCCCTAGAGTCTGTACTAGGAAAAGAAGCAGAAGACCTTCTCAGTTTTAAGGCAAAAGTTTCCAAAGATATGCTGCACCTGCCGGGGCCGGACTTTGTAGACCGGATTTTTGCAGCCAGCGATCGCAACCCCCAAGTATTGCGTAGTCTTCAGCAACTGTATTCTGCCGGACGTTTAGCTAATACCGGATATCTCTCCATTCTCCCAGTAGACCAAGGAATTGAACACTCCGCAGGGGCATCCTTTGCACCAAACCCGATCTATTTCGATCCCGAAAATATCATTAAACTGGCGATCGAATCTGGTTGTAATGCTGTTGCTACCACCCTTGGCGTTTTGGGCATGGTTTCTCGCAAATATGCCCACAAAATCCCCTTCATTTTGAAATTAAATCATAATGAATTGCTGACTTACCCCAATCAATTCGACCAGATAATGTTCGCCTCTGTCGAACAAGCTTGGAATTTAGGGGCGGTCGCTGTCGGGGCAACTATTTACTTTGGTTCAGAACAATCAACTCGCCAAATTCAAGAAGTCAGCGAAGCCTTTGAACGCGCCCACGAATTGGGTATGGCAACCATTCTGTGGTGCTATCTCCGCAACAATGCTTTCAAACAAGACAAAGACTATCACTTAGCAGGCGACCTCACAGGTCAAGCAAACCATCTGGGCGTGACAATTAAAGCCGACATCATCAAACAAAAGCTCCCCGAATACAATTACGGGTATGCTGCTGTTGCTAAAGCTACTGGTGAAAGTTACGGCAAAACTAACGACCGAGTATACACCGACTTGTTGACCGATCACCCAATTGACCTCACCCGCTACCAGGTACTAAATTGCTACTGCGGTCGCGCTGGGTTGATTAACTCTGGTGGTGCATCTAGTAAAAATGACTTTGCCGAAGCCGTCCGCACCGCCGTAATTAACAAACGCGCTGGTGGTTGTGGTTTAATCTCCGGTCGCAAAACTTTCCAGCGTCCTTTTGAGGAAGGGGTGAAGCTATTTAACGCCATTCAGGATGTCTATCTCTCACCTGATGTAACTATCGCTTGATGAAGCCATAGGTGCTTCTGATCGGCTTCGCGGGTAGCAGGGGCGTAGTCCCCTACTACCCTAAAAAAAGATTACCAAATGCGGCTAGAAGGCAAAAAGCCAGAGTATCACCCCTTACCCGTGGAGGCAAAAGAAAAGTAAAATTTATGATTCGGCAGGTATTTGATTTTTATATAGCTATAAAAAATGTCATATATCTCATTTTTAAGATTAAAAAGTAAAAAAAATGCCAATCTGAAGCCTGATTGGGGGATACTCTGAAAGACTATAGAGTTGCTGGGGTAGCGATCGCTTCCTTGCGTATTGCCCAAAAGCAACGTATCGCTAAGTTAGTCTGGAAAGTGGGGTAAGCATGAAGCTGGCAGCACGAGTTGGTCAGGTAACGCCTTCTATAACGTTGGCGATCGCAGCCAAAGCCAAGGCGATGAAGGCAGAGGGTATAGATGTTTGTAGTTTCAGTGCTGGGGAACCAGATTTTGACACCCCAGAACATATCAAAGCTGCTGCCAAAAAAGCTTTGGACGAGGGTAAAACCAAATACGGGCCAGCTACTGGAGAACCAAAATTAAGGGAAGCGATCGCCCGGAAGCTACAAAAGGACAATAACCTGGGTTTCGCAGCTGAAAACGTTATCGTCACCAACGGCGGTAAGCATTCCTTGTATAACCTGATGATGGCGCTGCTGAATGGTGGGGATGAGGTGATTATCCCATCTCCCTACTGGCTCTCGTATCCGGAAATGGTGATTTTGGCAGGCGGTACCCCGATAATTGTGCCGACAGACGCTTCCACGGGTTATAAAATTACGCCAGAGCAACTTCGCTCATCTATCACACCAAGAACCAAGCTTTTTGTCCTCAATTCCCCTTGTAATCCCACTGGTGTTGTTTATACGCCAGCTGAGATTAAAGCTTTAGGAGAAGTGGTGGTGGAAAAAGATATTCTCGTTGTCTCCGATGAGATTTACGAAAAGATTATCTACGACGACGCGCAGCACTTGAGTATCGGCGCTGTGAGTCCCGAAGTCTTTGACAGGACAATTATCAGCAGTGGTTTTGCTAAAGCTTACTCAATGACGGGTTGGCGAATTGGTTATTTAGCAGCACCAGTTGAGTTGGTTAAAGCTGTTTCCACCATTCAAGGTCACAGTACCTCGAATGTGTGTACTTTTGCACAGTTCGGCGCGATCGCAGCTTTAGAAGGTTCTCAAGATTGTGTGGAACAAATGCGCCTCGCTTTTGCCGAACGTCGGCAGATAATGTTGCAAAGACTTAACGCTATTCCCGGTTTATCCTGTGCCAAACCAGACGGCGCTTTTTATCTGTTTGTTAACATCAGCAAATCTGGTTTAAATTCTCTAGAATTCTGCGACAAACTGTTAGAAAATAAGCGAGTTGCGGCGATTCCTGCGATTGCTTTTGGTGCAGATGATCACATCCGGCTATCTTATGCAACAGATATGACTTCGATTGAGAAGGGGATGGATAGGTTAGATAAATTTGTGCGATCTCTTGTTTAGTTTAAGTCAGTCGCTCTAATAATTCACCAACTGACAAAATCGGCAAAATAGCGCCCGCGATACTCAAGGTTTCGCGGGTGATAATTGCATCAAGATTGTTAGCGATCGCGCAAGCTAACTGTACTGCATCTTCAAAATCTTTCAAGTTTGAGGCAAATGCAGCTGCAAGAACGTCGCTATTAACGGTACAAATTTCCATAGCTGTTAGTGTTGTTGAGACAGCAACTCTTGCGCGTTCAATACTCCGCGTCTGTCTTCTGACAATGTAAAAGATATCAGTTACGGTGGTTGCTGTAACATACCCCTCAATCTGCCCAGAGTAAATAGCCTAAAATAAAGCTTCAGCATCCTCCCTAAAAGGTTCGCGCTCTAGCAAAAAATCCAGAATAACGTTGGTATCTATTAATACCATCATTTCATGTATTTCTCCACTAGGCGTTCTTCTAACATTGCTTCAACTTCAGCATCAGTCGGGGCTGGCGCATCGGTTTTCGCGAGTCCCCGCATCCGATCTATTGCAGCTTTTCGATCGGGTTGGGGTCTGAGTTCGCGCCTAAGCGACTCGACAATCGCGTTCACCAAGTCTAAGCGATCGCTTACCGATAACTTGTATGCTTGATTTTTTAATTCTTGCAAAGACATATTTTATACTTCCTCAAAAACTATTCCCTGACTTTATTTTAGGCGATCGCTTTCTCAGGGATAGCGGCAGCGATCGCTAATTTTTAACCTTCTGCAAGATAATTTTATTGTGACTGCTGTCACTCCCTAAATTGTTAAATATCACATTTACTAGCTGATTGTCAGCACTCAATATGCTGATACTTGTCACATTTTTTTTAATTAGTCATCACTTATCCCGATAGGATTCCTGAGTGATAGTAGTAGGAAAGATACAGAATCTAATAAACCGGGAGTTATAATGTTAACTACTTCTAATTTTTTATATCCTCAACCTCGCTACTACGGTGATGTAAACCCAGAAAATTTAGTATTTAATGCTAATTTACAGGAATTTGCTCAACGGGTGAGTTTGATTAGTGGTTTGGCAACCAATGGAAAAATTTCCATTGAACAGGCTTTTCAAAACATCGAGACGCTTTGGCACCAGTTGGAAGCAACGAAAAAGCAGCTAGGTGTGGGTGAAAATCCTTTCCAGTCGGATGAAAATCGATAATTTGAGGTTAAGCGATCGCGTTCGTACCAGCAGCAGAGACGCGAGAGTGCTTCGCGATCGCGCTTCACCAGATAACAAGATATTTATTAGCAGCAGATTTGGTAACATATTTACTAAATAAATTGTTTCCTCGTCTCTAATCTTTGTAATACGCAGGCACTCTATAATCTTTAAGATTAGTGCTGCTATAGGTCAAGTTGTGCAAAAGCTATTTGTCAATCCCGAAGCCTTACCTAATTGGCCGGACTTTTTCACCAATATCGTCACGGTGGAAGGAAATGGTGTAAAGACTATTTACCTAGCGGGTCAAGTGGGTGTAGATGCTACGAAAAACCTTTTGGAAAAAGGCAATCTCAAGACGCAGGCGGTACAGTCATTTGAAAACGTGTCTACGGCATTGGCTACGGTGGGCGCGACAACTGCTGATATCGTAAAAATTACAATCTATGTCGTAAACTATAAACCTGAGGATGCGATGGTGATTGGAGAAGTAATTGGTAAATATTTTCCTCATCAAAAGCCAGCCTGTTCCCTGATCGGTGTCCAGTCATTGGCAGAAGACGGGTTTCTGATCGAGGTTGAAGCGATCGCTGTCAAGGATATGGATGAGTAGCTGTGCTTTGAACTCAGACTTTGCACCTGAATACTCCCAGGTGTTCCATACAGTGGTTTTGCTTTGAGTCCAACACGGCTTAACCACAAAATCTTTAACCACAGCAAATCATTTCGTTAGTAGTTAGCTTAGTTTATTCAAAGTTTGTTTCACTACAATTTTTGATGAGATTAAAGTTTATATATAACTTTATAGTAATCCTATTTGAGTTGTGACTACCTTTGAAACCTCCCACCCAGGCGCGGCCGGGCGCAGAGGAGGAGGAAAGGGAGAAGTTCATAAATGAGTTAGGATTGCTATATTAAAAGCTAATATAGGGTTTCTCAGTTGGGTGGAGTATATCGCAATTCTGACCTTCGGGCGACCTTGGTAGGGACATGGCATTGCCATGTCCCTACAGATGTATAGCTCCCAAGCCTTTAATTGCTATAGTAACAAATACAATAAATTTTATGTTTAAAAAAACTCACGGTGTGATTGCTGCTGGACATGAACAAACTGCCGAAGCAGGGATTGAAATGCTTCGCTTAGGTGGGAACGCCTTTGATGCGGCGGCGGCGGCAATGTTAGCTTCTTTTGTTACTGAGGCTGCGCTTACATCGGCGGCTGGTAGCGGGTTTCTTTTAGCCCATACTAAAGATAATCAAAATACTTTATTTGACTTTTTCTCGCAAACGCCACGCCACAAAAAGAGCCAGGATAATCTTGATTTTTATCCAGTTAAAATTAACTTTGGCGGTGCCTTACAAGAGTTTCACATTGGTCTTGGATCAATGGCTGTACCAGGAAATATCGCTGGAGTTTTCCACGTTCACCAGCAACTAGGTAGATTGCCTTTTAAAGTTGTTGCTGAACCAGCAATTCGCTATGCAAACACTGGAGTAAAAATCAATGATTATTCATATTACTGCTTGACAATTCTCAAGCCCATAATGCTTTTTTCTACAGAAATGCAACAAGTTTTTACTCCTGGCGGGGAGCTTGTTCGGTCTGGAGAAACAGTATATATGAGAAATTTGGCTGATACTTTAACTTATCTAGCTGAAAATGGGATTAGAGAATTTTATGAGGGTGAAATTGCACAACGCTTAGTTAAAGATTGTCAAGATTCTGGCGGTTATTTAACATTAGAAGACCTAAAGAATTATCGGGTTATTGAGAGACAACCTTTAGTTATCAATTACCGCGATAATACATTTTTGACTAATCCTCCCCCTAGTTCTGGAGGAATACTCATTGCTTTCGCTTTAGAACTACTTTCAAAAGTTAATTTAGCTGGCATTAATTTTGGCAGTTGTGGTCATTTACAGATACTGGCTAATGTGATGCGTTTAACTAATGATGCCAGGAAAGATAGATACAATGCTAATACTCATCAAGAAGATGTTGTCCAAAGTTTTTTATCTAATGAGCATATTGCTATCTACGAACCTCAATTAACCGAAATTGTCAATAAATGGGGAAGCACTACTCATATCAGCGTTGTTGACAGCGAAGGAAATGCGGCTAGTGTTACTACTACCCACGGTGAAGGATCTTCTTATGTGATTCCGGGAACTGGCATCATGGTTAATAATATGCTGGGAGAAGCAGATTTGAATCCGCATGGTTTCCATGAATGGGCAGAAAATACCCGGATTTCATCCATGATGGCACCAACTATGGTACTTAAAAATAGTCAGCCAGAAATTGTTCTGGGTTCTGGTGGTTCTAACAGGATTAGAACGGCAATATTACAAGTTATTTCCAATATTATTGATTTTCAAATGGATGTTGGTGCGGCGGTGAATAGTCCCCGCGTTCATTGGGAAAACAATATTTTTAATATTGAACCAGGATTCAGCCAGGAGGAAATAAAGAAACTGGCGCTTCCCTCTAGCAATGAATTAGTTTTATGGGAAAAGAAAAATATGTTTTTTGGTGGCGTTCATACGGTTATGGAAAATTCAGAAGGATTGATTGAAGGCGCAGGCGATCGCCGTCGCAGTGGAGCGATCGCTACCTGTTAGAATCTTACCTATCGCCTCATTTCAAACCCGCGCAATCTTTCCGGTGTCTCATACTCAACCGCCACATCTTTAACTACAGCAGCTGATGGCCCCTGGTGACACCAACGAATCATTTCCTCGACAATATCCTGCGTTCCTTCAAAAACGGCTTCTACCCGCCCGTCGGGGAGATTTCGCACCCAACCGCTGACCCCCAAATACTTAGCTTGTTGTGCTGTTGAGTATCGATAACCAACTCCCTGAACGATTCCAGAAACGAAAACGTGGGCGCGGATCTCTTCCGCTGGCGCTGATGGGTTCTGCATCAATTTGTCCCTGTCTATGACAGCTTTCCAAATTAAAAGTTTTGTCTTGGTTCATTTTAAGCAGAAATGGCGTCAGCTATTGAGCTAACGCCATTCAATTCATTTCCACAGTTATTAATCCAAGCCAAGAGATTTAATCGTCGTCGTCATCGTCATCGTGTTTACGGTGATGTCCGTGCTTACGATCGTCATCATCGTCATCATCATCGCTATCGCGATATTCACCGCGATGTTTGTACTCGCGATCGCCATCGTCATCATCATCATTATCGCGATGTTTGTACTCGCGATCGCCATCGTCATCATCATTATCGCGATCGCGATATTCCCTATCATCATTACGATAGCGATCGCTTTCTCTATATTCTTTTTCATTATCGCGATATTCCCTGCCATCATTACGATAGCGATCGCGTTCTCTATCTTCCCTGTCGCGATCGCCTCGTTCCTGGTTCACACCAGGTATTTTTCTAAATAGATCGCCTATTCCCATAATCTCCCCCCTAAAATCGCTTTCTTGAATCTTTCCTACTCAAACGATTTCAACTCTACTTAGTAGTTTGTCATAGCATTTTTACCGATATCTCTTCCAACAGATATAGATTCCCATCTAGAGGAATCTTTGCAACTTTGCTCAACAATATGAATAATAGGCGATGTGCAACTTTTCAAATATGAAAATCCCACTGTATGCTTCTGATCATCAATTGCCGAGAAGCATACGGTGGGACAAATGTTTTCTACTGAAGAGTTTATCATTGCC
>NZ_JACJOY010000105.1:0-46404 GCF_014695815.1 Trichocoleus sp. FACHB-6 | reverse complement strand
GCATGGTTGAAAAGCCGCGTTCGCAAGTTGTTACCCCAATCCTCAAGTTTACGAGAGGCGATGGAATCCGTTCTCAAGCAGGCAGCGTCCTAACAAGCATGAATACAGCTATAAAATCAAAAGTCAGTAGATTTTCGATGAAGGGTTTAACGACTTGGGCAAATTTTAAGTAGATATTTTTGACAGGTTGCTATAAATAATTAGGGATGACAAATAAAACCCATATTTATACCTAAGTGTTTACCACATTCTTCTGCCTTCCGTTTTGAGTGCTTACGTAGTTATACGGGTAAAGTTAAGAATAAGCATAGCTACTTAAAATTCTCTGAGTGAATTTGACAGCAGCGGTATGGTGTATTAGTCATAAAACGATCGCCTGCACCAGCATCAAAAGAAGTTAGCGATCGCATCGTTGAACCTTTTGGCCAGCAGCCCAGTCTAAAGTCTCGTCCATCAAACAGCGGTGAGTGGAGATGCAATCGGTGTCATCTGTACCAATCGATGCGCTAACCAACGATCAACCCAACGACAAGCGCGACACCGACGCCAACCTCATCAAGCGTTGCAAGGAAGGCGACACGCAGAGCTTTCGACAGCTTTATCTGCGTCATCAGCAGCGAGTCAGGTCAACTATTTATCAACTTTGTGGCACCTCATCCCTGGACGATTTAGTGCAAGAGGTCTTCCTTCGCGTCTGGAAAGGATTACCAAAGTTGAGGGAAACATCTCAATTTTCCACCTGGCTTTATCGCATCAGCTGGAATGTCGCCTCCGACCAGCGGCGACAGTTTGCACAAGCGTATTCCCAGAGGCAAACCCTGACAAATTCTCTGCCAGTCGAGCAGTCAGCTCCCGATTTGATGCACCTGCACTATCAGGATATTGTGCAGCGCGGACTCAATGAACTAAGTTTCGATCATCGCGTTGTACTGGTTTTGCACGACTTGGAAGACGTTCCGCAAAAAGAGGTAGCAACTATCTTGTCGATTCCAGTAGGTACAGTGAAGTCTCGCCTCTTCCATGCCAGAACGTTGATGCGGCAATTTTTCCAGCAACAAGGAGTCCAACTATGACTCAGTTTCCTAATGATGACAAACGTTTGGTAGAGTTTCTACGCCAAAACCAGGGTGATGTTCCAACGGCTGCACCAGGCTTAGAGAGCAAGATTATGCAGGCGGTGGCGTCTTCGCCTAGACAATCGCACAAGCGGCGGCAGATGTGGATTGTACCACCAGCGATCGCTGCTTGTCTGCTAGCGGCTGTAACAGGATATCTGATGCTGGTGCCTACCACAGCATCCGTTAAAACTGCCGAGTTAGAAGCATTTATGGAAAATAACTGGGATAGCGTCGTAGACGAAACCCCAGAGACATCCAAAAGCCAAGATGCAGAAGCCTCTTGGTGGCTTGCAGACAATAACAATTAATTAGTCAGTAGAAAATAACTGATAACTGACAACTCACAATTAACAACCAACCCTAACAAAGGATTTCATTTCCATGTCACTAAGTCGTGTTTCTCTTGTAGCCCTTCTCATGCTATCTGTAGGTAGCAGCACAGCTTTTGCCGCTCCTATGCTGTTACCCCAAACGGTCGCACAAACCCCCGGCGATACCAGTCCTCAACCGCAGCGTCGTAAAAATCGGGATTCGTTCCTGAAGGAACTTAATTTAACCCCGCAGCAAATGCAGCAGATGCAGGCAATGCAGGCTAGATACAAACCCCAGATTTCCCAACGCGCACAAGCCATGCGTCAAGCTAAGCAAGAACTGGCTTCGCTGATGAGCAGCACTACAGCTTCCACTAGCCAAATTACCGCTAAAAATCAGCAAGTTGAACAGTTGGCGCAGCAGATAAGACAGCTGAAGTTTGAAAGCATGATGGCGATGCGGGAAATTATGACTCCAGAGCAACGCACTAAGTTTGCCCAGCTGATGCAACAGCGTCGGCAAAATCACCAAAATCGCGCTGGAAAAAGAAACGCACAATAGGGGCTGGGGGCTGGGTATAGGGTAAGATTCTTCCCAATTCCCAATTCCCAATCCCCAATTCCCAATGACCAATTACATTTATCTACACGGATTTGCTTCTAGTCCGAAATCTGCAAAAGCTGAATATTTCTTACGTCGCTTCCAATCTCTAAATATTTCCCTAAAACTCCTCGACCTCAATCAAGGCGACTTTTCTCACTTGACAATAACACGACAAATAGAACAAGTTGCCGCCGAATTTCCTACAGATGAAACACCAGTAACTTTAATTGGTTCCAGTTTAGGCGGTTTAACTGCTGCACATACTTCACAAAAATATTTAAAAGTCAAACAATTAGTTTTATTAGCTCCAGCCTTTGGGTTTCTCTCCCACTGGTTGCCAAGATTAGGGGAAGAACAAGTGCAACGCTGGCAGGAGGAGAAGTATTTGCAGGTGTATCACTATGGAGACAAGCGATCGCTTCCTCTGCATTACAAGTTTGTCACCGACGCTTCCCAATATCTAGACGAACACCTACAACGGCCAATTCCCACCCTCATCCTACACGGGCGTTACGATGAAGTTATTCCGATCACAGCCAGCCGCGACTATGCAGCCTCACGCCCTTGGGTGGAATTAATCGAACTAGAAGACGATCACAGCTTGGGAAACGTCCTCTCTGAGATGTGGAAATTGATTCAAGCCTTCTGCCAGTTGTAGTAGGTTGGCCCCTTGGAACCTCACCCAACACTGAAACTTTCTTTTGACTGCACCCCAATTTATCGGGGAGTTTAGGCGATCGCATGAGTACCTAAAAAAATTAAACCCGCCACAAGAGAGGCGGGTTTATCAACGAAATGAACGGTCAGAATACTCAAACGAAAGACGAAAAGTTAATGACAACTAGGATTAATTTAACTTACTAGAGTGGGCTGAATTCGCAACGAACCTTTTTCTAACTTTGCGTCTCTTCCACCAATTCAGGCAGTAATTTTAGCTCTACGTCCAAAAACTCAAAAAAAGAAGCGAATGAGTTTGAACGCGATGCTAATTTGTATTGATAGCAACCAGATTCGGTGTTGCGTGGGATAAGAGCGGGAGGCACAGGCTCAAATCCGAAGTTTGTTATCGAAGTTTCGTACTTCGTTGTGCCTATATTTAAGTTACCACCTAATTTTGAATAAAAGCTCGATATTTAATAAAATTCATACTCCTTTATCTGATGCAACGATTTGAAAATGTTTGTTTATAAACTGAAGAATAAGGGCGGGTTTCAAACCCGCCCTTATTAGAAGAAAGTGCCTTTTAACGCTTACTGACCTGAGGAACTACCGCCTGATGTAGTGCCAGTTGTCCCACCAGTGGTAGAAGTGCCGCTTGGTGTGGTGCCAGTTGTCCCGCCAGTGGTAGAAGTGTCGCCTGGTGTGGTGCCAGTTGTCCCGCCAGTAGTGCTACCTGGTGTCGTAGTAGTTGTCCCGCCCGTGCTACCCGGTGTCGTAGTAGTGGTGCCGTTGGTGCTGCTACTACCTGGTGTCGTAGTAGTGGTGCCGTTGGTGCTGCTACCCGGTGTGGTAGTGGTGGTACCCCTGGTGCTGCTACTACCTGGTGTGGTGCCGTTGGTAGAAGTGCGACCTGGTGTGGTAGTGGTGGTGCGGTTGGTAGAAGTACCAGAAGTACCTGTTCGGTTTTGGCTTTGTGGTTGAGCAGGAGCTTCGTTAATAATTGTCGTGTTGTTTGGTCGAGCTGGTTGTTGGCTAGAAGGCGCAGGAGAAACGTTAACGTTAACATCCGGCGCTTTTTGAGCAGGTGGTGCTGCTTGTCGCTGAGGAACCGGAACTGGAACCGCTTTTTCCACAACTCTTTCTCTGATTATGGTGTTAGTTTCGGCTGGCTCTTGAGAAGCATCAGATGAACTCGAATTGGGTGCCGTTGAGTTCGGTGAAACTGAAGGCACAGGTGAAGCTGTAGGTACAGGTACAGGTACAATCTGAGCTGGTGGATTGTATTGTTCTACCTGATTATTTCGCTGGTTGAGGAGGAAGAGACTACCGAGGGTTAGACCCAGCAGAGAGGTAAGACCAATTCCTAGCAATAAGCCACGAGCAGCATTGTTATTATCGCGGACTTCTTGTACTTCATCTTGGCGGTGGTGTTCAGTAACCCGACCATGTACATAGCCATCCCGGTAGGAGTTCGCCTTGGCAGGATCTACGGTGTTATTTGTATGAACTGTTTTATTGGTGTGAACCTGACTGTTGGGGTCCGGGTTAACTTCATGGTTATCGTTATTGCGATTTTGTAAGTTAGACATGGTTACTACCAAAACTCCTGAATGAATAAATTTTTAAAACTTGTGTATTTTCAGTAGATGTGAGCAACATCTGATGTACTCCACCGCCGTTGCTTTACTTGATTTTTGATGCTTGACTCTTTGTTACTGCTTTGAGATGGAGTATCGTTGAGGGCAGGCACTATAAGCAGAGAATCTTCATTTTTGTGAGCTATAAAGAAGAGAGCGGCAACAAGAAAACTTATAATCGACGTGAGGCTAAGATTCATTAGCCCATTAATAACGGCATTGCTATTTTTATCAGCTAAGTAACTCCGTTCCTGAAAACGACGCTCAGAAGCTCGATTTTGAAGGTTGCTATTCCGGGAGGTAAACCGATGAGAATTAGCTTTTCCCTGATTGACCGATTCTGGCGTCTGATTTGTATCGGTTTTAGGGTAGTTGCACATGGGGAAAAGATCGAACTTGTAATTTAGCTGAGGACACAGAGAACACCCTGAAATTTGTAGGCGATCGCATTCGGCTAAGAAGTTATTTCACCTAGCTTTTTGTCCTGTAAGCTATAAGATATCCGCTGGAAACTACCAAATAGCTCTATCTGGAAAGGTATTATGTACTACACCCAAGGATTGACCTTCCTCAGTAGTTCCTTGGCGTTGTCAAGTTCTAACAACCTTTCAATGACCGATCTCTAGCGCAATAGAGCACTCCAGGTTGCGGGGCCAACAACACCGTCGGCGGTTAGCTTAAATCTCTGTTGAGCGGCTATGACGGCTGCTTGGGTAGAAGCATCAAAGACACCATTGACTGCTCTTCTGTAAAGGCCAAGGGTTCGCAATCGCTGTTGCAATGTGGTGACGGCGGGGCCTTGCATTCCCACTCGGAGAATGGGAAAGTCAGTAGCGGATCTGGTAGCCTGGCTTACCCGTGCTTGTGGAGTGGGGCGGGGTGTTGGCTGACGGTTGGGGGTTCTGGTGGTTCTGGTAGGCGTTGTCTGACGCTGGGGGACTCTAACTGCCGGACGGGGAGTTGGTGTTGGGGTAGGAGTGGCGGCGGCTGTTGTTGTGGTTGGGACAGGAAAAGATGCGGCTCCTGTGGTTGATGTGGGTGCTGGTGTTGGGGCGGGTGTCGTTGCTGCTACTGTTGCTGACGGTGGGGTGGTAGGAAATAAGCGTCTCCAGGTTTCTGCACCAACGACTCCATCAGGCTTTAATCCTGCTGCTTGCTGAAACCGGGAGACTGCGATCGCTGTACTATCTCCATACACGCCATTCACTTCGCCAGTATAGTAACCCAAGAGTTTAAGAACTGCCTGGAGTTCACTCACTTCACCACCTTGGCTTCCAGTTTTTAAGTTTGGGCGGTTGATTGCTGTAGGCGTTGTCTGGGCAAAAGAAGGCAAATTGTTAAAGCCAAAGGGCAAAAGTAAAAAGGCAAAAGGCAAAAGAAATAATTTTTTCATCGTCACTTTTTCCTCTTTACTTTTCCTTTTTAAGGTTGAATTTCTATCTTTTCAGATGGGCCAACTAGCGATACGTAAGGTTCTATGAAGTATTGGGAAGCCGCTGTTTGCGCCATTTCTGGGGTGACACTGGTAATTTTTTCCTGAAACTGGGTGTCAAACTCTATTCCCAATCCTAAAATTTCGTACCAGCCGAAAACCTGGGCAATTTGGGAATTTGTTTGTTTGCCTAGAGCGTACTGACCGAGCAGTTTGTTCTTGGCAGATTGCAGTTCCGTGTCGCTCAGTTGAGTGGTGCAAAGTCGTTCCACTTCGGTTCGCAAGCCTTCATAAGCGATCGCAGTGTTTTCCGGTGCCGTACCCATATATACTACAAACTGCGACGTTTCTAACCGTGTGGGAAAAAAAGCTGACACATCGTAAGCCAATCCTCGCTTTTCCCGCAGTTCTACAAACAATCGGCTGGAAAGACCGTTACCCAGGTAAGTATTCAGCAATTTCAGGGCTGAATAGTCGGTTTCTTTCACTGATGGGGCTATGTGTCCCAACATTACAATTGATTGCTGCGTCTCTTGCGGAGTTTTTGCCCAGTGGGGTTGGGGGGTAATTTTGGGTAGAGTTAGGGTAGGCAAGGGTGTTGGGGGAGCTTGCCAATCTCCAAACACTTGATTAACCAAATCTACCGCATCTTCTGGGCTTAAGCGGCCTACTAAACTAATTACGATGTTATCGGGGCGGAAATAAGTTTGATGGTAGCTCTGGAGGTGGGCGCGATTTAGCCCAGACATAGTGGCTTCTGTTCCCAGGCTGGATAAGGCGTAGGGATGATCTTGATACATCGCCTGTCGCAACTGGTCAAAAGCAATTGTAAACGGCTGCTCCTGCTGGGAACGAATATCTTGCAAGGCGAGACGGCGTTCCAGTTCCACTTCCGCTTCAGGGAAAGTAGGCGATCGCATAATTTGCCCCGCCAGACTTAACATATCGGCAAAGTCTGCGGAAACTGTCTTGAGACTGAGTAAAAAATAATCCGCAGCCGCATCAGTACCTAAACTGGCTCCGACCGACTCCACTCGCTCAGCAATTTCCAGGGAAGAAAGTTTTTCAGTCCCTTTGGTGATTACTGCTGCTAACAGGTGAGATACTCCAGCCTCTTCTCGTGCTTCCCAAGCCCCTCCAGCCCGCACAAAAATGCGTCCGGCAATGATATCAGCCGCTGGATTCTCTACTGTAATTAATACGATGCCATTATCTAAAACGGTGCGATGAATATTTGGATGAACAAGCGATCGCGTCACACTTTGAGCCATTGGTAATTGAAGGATTGCTAATTAAAGTATGGCTAATTGCTAGTTGCCAATTGCCACCTCTATTCACGCTAACAGGCTTTGAGGCTTGTGACTGCATATCGATAGGGTGAGAGATACTGCTGCGCTAGTTGCTGGAGTTGGCAACTCTCAAAAGACTGAATTTTCTCTGGATAGGTGACTGCTAGTTCAGCAGCGGCGATGGTGTTGTAGTAACCATATAAGCCTGCTAGTTGGCTGGGTGTCTCTGTAGAAAAAGCATAGTCATTACACAGCAGGCGCTTACAGCGAGCAACTTCTGCCTCCGAAACAGGTCTATTCTGCAACTCGGAGATCGCATCGCCAATGAGTGCTTCGACTCGATCTAAATTCTCTGGCTCTAAGTAAGCACTAATTGTAAACAAACTTGAGTCTTGCTGAAGCGAGAAACTACTACTAATGTGCTGCACTAATTGTTGTTCTTCGCGCAAGTTTCTTACTAAGCGGGAAGTTCGCCCTTCTGACAACAGTACGGCTAGCAAATCTAAACCACAAGCGCTTTGCAGCTGATCTACACCTGGCCCCGTCCATGCCATCATTAGACGTGCCTGCTCTAGCCTAGGTAAGTAGAATTCCTGGCGGCGAATGTCGATTATCGGAGGTTCGGCTTCAGCTAGGTTTAGGGGACAAGCAAGCGGGGAACAGAAGTGTTGGAATGACCGATTTATCAGTTCTAGTGCTGGTTCTTTGGCAACTCCGCCGATAATTACCACGGTCATGTTTTCGGGTTGGTAATGGGAACGGTGGAAGCAGCGCATCTCGTCAGGCGATCGCTCCATCAGTATTTCTTCCGTTCCCAAAACCGGGCGTCCGTAAGGGTGACGCTGGTAAATGCTTTCTGTTAGTGCTTGGAATCCTAGAAAATCCGGATTGTCGTATGTCTGGCGGATTTCCTCTAAAACTACATCCCGTTCCCGCTCAAATTCTAAATCGGGGATGGCGGCGTTTAAGAGAATTTCTGCTAGTGCAGGCAGAGTGTCTTCTAAATACTGCGCTGCTGTGGTAATGAAAAAATGTGCATAGTCGTGGCTTGTCGCAGCGTTTGTCATCCCGCCGCGACTTTCTATTACATGGTCAAATACACCAGGCGGTAGCCTATCGGTGCCTTTGAAAATCATGTGTTCCAGAAAGTGCGCCATTCCCAACCACTCTTGGGGTTCTCGCGTCGCACCTGCTTTAACCCAAACATCTACCACCACTACCGGGGTGGCTGGTAGATGTTGATGAATCACGGTTAAACCGTTGTCCAGCGTTACTACATCAGCTGGGAATTGTGAAGTCTTTAATAGTTGTAACAAACTCTTTTATCTCTAACCCAAGTTAGATGCGCTTTAAATTACCTTATCTTTATCCCAACACAAATATTAAAGTGTGTTGATCCAGAGGTTAAATCTCTGTAGTTATGTATTAACAATTATGAGGAATCCCTCACAATTTCTGTAGCTAGTTATACAAAAATCCCCTTATCGTGAAGACAAGGGGATTTAATTTTTTAAGTTCACCGCAACGCCGTCTTACCTCAGTTTATGACCTGGTGAAAACCAGGTGGGTACCGTGGCTCTGGCTTAAAGTTTCCGGGTACTTGCCCGGTCTACTGCTGCCAGAACACTTTGGTTCCCTTAAGAACAAAGCATAGTCAAAAAACGTTATTGGCAGTCACCAACGCCGCAGTAGAACTTTTTTTATTGTAGCAGGGGAAAGGGTAAATAAGAGAAGGCAGGCAGAGCCTCGCTTTCGTGGTTGTTAGGGACAGCCTGGGATTGAGTTGAGCTGGGGGTTCCCGGCTTTAGATCAGCGCTGTTGGGGGTACCAGATGGACTCGATGGTTTGCGCGATCGCTTCTGCTTCTGCTCTATTGGCTGTATCTAGCAAAACTGTAACATGACCCAACTTGCGACCGGGGCGGGATTCGGTTTTGCCGTACCAGTGGAGGTGAGAAGCGGGTAAGTCGGCTAGTTGTTGCCGTTTGGCAAAATAATCATTCTGGGAATACTCGTAACCGAGTAAGTTTACCATGACGGCACCAGCGCTCTTGAGGGCGGGATTGCCCAATGGTAAACCACAAACGGCTCTTAGATGCTGCTCAAACTGGGATGTAACAGAAGCATCCAGGGTGAAGTGTCCGGAATTGTGAGTGCGGGGAGCAATTTCATTTACCAACACTTTACCGTCATTGGTCAAGAATAGCTCAATGCCGAAGATGCCAACGGCTTGTAGACTGTTTAGCAAAGAGTGCGCGATCGCATTTACCTCTTCCTCCACTGCTAAACTAATCTCAGCTGGCACCAAAACGCGATGACAAACTTGGTCTTCCTGCTGGGTTTCCACAACTGGATAAACAACAATTTCCCCATCCAGAGAACGCGCCGCCATCACAGCCAATTCTCGCTCAAAGGGGACAAATTCTTCTAACAAAACTGGCGCATATTTGAGCTTTTGCCAAGTTGACTGCAAAGCTTCACTATCTTTAATAATGAAAGTTCCTTGACCGTCGTAACCGTGGCGGCGGGTTTTCAGAACCAGAGGAAAATCCAACTGCGGAAGATTCAGTGGTTGAGGGAATGATTTAGTCAGATTTAATTCATCATTCCCAACTTCTCCCTCAAGCGTCATAAAACTGGGAGTTGGTAAGCCGATATCCTCTAAATAACAACGCTGATCGTATTTATCTAACAGGGGAGCTAATACTTCCAACCCAGGACGAAAAGATATACCTTGTTGTGCCAATTGCCTCAAGGCTGGAAGATTAATAAACTCATTTTCAAAGGTAATTACATCGCAGCGATTCGCCAACTCAAGTGTAGCGGCGGCATCATCAATTGCAGCAAAAATCGTAGAATCAGCAATTTCCACAGCCGGATCTATCGCATGGGGAGTTTGCACTACTAATTTCACCCCCAAGGACTCAGATGCACCAGCCATCATCCAAGCTAATTGTCCGCCGCCAATTACACCTACCCGTTTCATCGACACCCCAAAGAATCGCGAGTTGCAACGCCTGTTTTAGAATTGACACCAGATGCTTTGGCACAGAGTTCTTTTATTTGCGCTCTATTCAAAATCGCATCAGAAAAGTCTGCGCCAGTAATATTTACATCATCAAAAATCGTCCGTAATAAGATACTTTCCACTAAAACGGCATCGCTTAAATCAGAGCCGATTAATTTTACCTGATCTACCATCGCATGAGTTAAATCTGCCCCGTGTAAATTAACATTTGTCATCACAGAGGCACTAAAAATTGCTCCCCGCAAATCAGCACCCTCAAAGTTAGCTAGTTCCATATTAGCGTTGGAAAATTCAGCTACTTCTAGGGTTTGACCGGAAAAATCCCTTCCTTTGAGTTCCGCGTTGCTAAACGACAAGGGAGGAGGATAATCTGATGCTTGTGCTGGTAATGCCCAGATTAAGAGAATTATTGCCAGTAAGAATGCTGCTAGTTGGCGAAGGTTCATAAAAAAGTGCTGAGTGTTAACAATAATTGTAGGGTAGGGCGATCGCTATATTTCCCGCCTATAGCAGTCGTATTTCATTTGTATGTCGCGAAACCCATCAAATCCCTTCCCTTGTTGGGTTTCGTTTCTATTTGAAATGTAGAGACGCGAAATGCAAGTGTCTCTACTGGAAACGAAGCGCCCAGACGCGGAGGAAGAGGAAAGAAGGAATTTCATAAATAAATTAGGATTGCTACATCAGTTTCCAGATTGGGGGGAAAGGGTTAAAATTTTGAGAGTTAGTTTCAACTAAAGCTTATGCCATATTTTTTGGTAACTTGGCTGATTACAGCGATCGCGCTGGTGATTACAACTTATATTGTCCCTGGTTTTGCGGTCAAAACTTTTGTTGATGCCCTTATTGCTGCGATTGTTTTGGGGTTAGCGAATGCAATTGTCAAACCTCTATTGGTACTTTTGACATTGCCCCTGACGCTGGTAACTCTGGGGCTATTTCTATTTGTTGTGAACGCACTTACTCTTTGGCTGGTAGCATATCTTACGCCTGGTTTTGTAATTACAAATTTATTGTCTGCTTTGGTGGGTTCAATTGTGTTGACTGTGGTGGCTAGTGGGCTGAACTTTTTGTTCAACAGAGCCGCCCAATAAGTTAACAATTTTCGTTATCAAATCCCAAGTAACCGCGTGGGGTAATCATCCAGTCGGCGTGGGTGCGGGTGCTTTGATTACCAATTAACACGGTAGTCAACATATCGATTGACATGGTGAGCAATTTGTCAAGTGTCGTCAGAGCAATTTGTTCGTCTTGTCGATAGGCAGATTTGACAATTGCTACAGGTGTTTTGGGGTCGCGGTATTGCAGAAAGATTTCTGTAGCTGTGGCAATTTGTTGGGTGCGAGTTTGCGATCGCGGGTTATACAAAGCTGTGACAAAATCAGCTTGGGCCGCTGCTTTTAATCTCTTCTCAATCACTTCCCAGGGTGTCAGCAAGTCGCTTAAACTAATCGCGCAGAAGTCGTGCATCAAAGGCGCACCAACGCGGGAGGCGGCTGCTTGTAAGGCGGTGATCCCTGGAAAAACTTGAACTCCGGGAGTTTTGCCATCCCAGCCTTTGGCTTGCAATTCTTCCAGCACTAACCCCGCCATACCATAAATACCGCAGTCGCCAGAGGAGACAACCGCTACAGTTAATCCCCAGTTGGCTAATTCAATCGCCCTTTCGGCGCGTTGACGTTCTTGGGTAATCGGTAAAGCTTCTACAATTTGTCCAGGGCGCAAAAGTGGGGTGATTAAGTCGATGTAGAGAGAGTAACCAATGACTGCATCGGCTTGAGAAATGGCTGTTTGGGCGGCTGGAGTCATCTGATCTAATTTTCCTGGCCCAGTACCAATTAGGAATAAACAGCCTGTGCGTCCAGTGTATTCTAAGTTGGATTGCGCGATCGCTACCGTTACCGCCCCCGGTTGCCCTTCCAATCTAAAAATTTGTTTGGGAACCAGTAGTTTACTAACTTCAGGAAAACGGGCTTCTCCAGCTGCATATATTGCTGCTGCTTCGGCGACGCTGGGAGTTCCAACTTCTGCTTCTACAACATTTGAAGGGTTGGGAACTGTAACTGAACGTAGTATTTCAGCCCGAAAGGTTCGCAAAGGTAAATTGCGATCGCGACAAAATTCCACTAGCCCAACTTCATCGGCTTTGAGATCAATTGTACCGATACCTGCGATCGCGCCAATAGCCAAGTGATTCTTCCGAAAAACTTGCTCAATTGCTGTTTCAATTAACTTTCTAGACGTTCCCCGTTCGCAACCAATTCCTACCCATAAAACTCTAGGATGCCATTGTACTTTCGGTAAATCTGATTCGTTTGAGAATTGTCGCTGTGTGGAACTGATCCAGATTCTCGCTTTGGGTGAAACTGATTCTTCTTTATGTGCGGCGGTATATTCCGGAAATCCGAAATAAAACGGATGTTGGGGTAGATGATTTTGCCACAAGGTAGATCCAGCTTCTTGAATGACTTGAACGAGTTCGCCTCTTGCAACAGCTGCACTAACTTCTGTCCAATCTCCCTCGCCGCGACTCCAGCCAAAGGGAACTCCGAGTATATCAACACCTGGTAATTTTAATGCAGATGATGCGCCCGTTAAAACTGGAGTTGCACCAATAGAGTGCGCGATCGCTCTTGCCAATTGATCGGCTTTTCCCTGATGACCACTGCACAAACTAATAACAAATTTACCATTTTCATCCAACACCACCACCGCCGGATCGCGGGATTTATCCTGTAACAAAGGTGCAATCAGTCGCACCACCGCCCCTGCTGCTAAACAGAAAATAAACGCCTGATGTTGATGCCAAATTTCGGTTAAATGGTCTTTCAGAGAACCGTGATAAACCTGTAGAGACGTTGAATGCAACGCCTCTACATTGGTTAAGGAATTCGGTATCCAAAGGGTTGCGCCAGCCGTCTGAGTTAGAGGCTGTAATATTTTGGCGGCGCTGGGGGTAGTGGCGATCGCAGCTATCGGCTGAAACTCGCGCCAAACTAATACCATCTATATTTCTTCGTCCTCTTCCTCGTCAAAATCTTCATCGTCTTCGTCGAAATCTTCATCGAAATCTTCATCGTCTTCGTCGAAATCTTCGTCCAAATCTTCATCATCCTCTTCGTCTGGCGAAATGTTTTCTATTCTCAGAACATCAGCCTTTACCGGGATGCCTTCCTTGAAAAAGTAAGGTTTCTTAGTCAAAATGTCTTTGGTTTCGTCGAATTCGGTGACACTTCCGATTGTCTCCCACTCGGAATAAACAAGGTTGGTCATATAATAGCCGTCGATAATATAGGAGTAATTTACATTAGTCAAACGCGAATCGGGCAACAAAGCGAGCGCGTGGGACTGTTGACCAGTTGAATGCTGGATAAATGAGGCTTTACGAGCATTGTGACAAACAGACATAAAAACCCCCACAAAACCTGAAATTGTAGCTTAGGCAACTATCAAGACACTAATAAACCTTAAAAGCTGAGAATTAGCTTATTTTTATAAATTTTTTATCTTTGCCGCCAATATCGCCTATTTTACGGTTAATTACCAAGGGTTACAATTAGCCTTAATGTCGGTTCTCAAGTTCTGGCTAATAGTTAAAGTCAGTTTTAACTGATTAAAGACTTTTTCAAAGTTTTAACTTGTTTTAACGGCTGTAGAGACGCTTTTATTTCACCAAGACTTACGCAGTTAATTAGTGAATGCCTGATTCTGTCGTAGGGGCATGGCATTGCCATGCCCCTACAGCGTATTGACGTGCGTAAGCCCTATTCACGTCTCTACAATCTTGTGCTATTCCCTAACCACCAACCTGAATATTAACGGTTGAAGGCTGATGACTAATCGCTGGTGTCTGAGTGCTAACCACAGGCACTCCATGCAACATCGTTGTGCGGGTGACGGAACTGTTAGCTAAACTAAACAGCGGATTAGAAAGAATTCCGGCTACAGATGTCGCTATTAACGACAGTACCAAAGTCACTTGTAAAGGACGCATTCCTGGTAAATTCCAGCGAATTTCTGGATAGTTCTTCACAGCTTCGGACATTTCTTGTGGTTCCTTGACTACCATCATCCTCACAACGCGGATGTAGTAGTAAATGGAGACGACGCTAGTAACTAAACCTAGCAATACTAAGCCGTAAGCACCAGCTTTCCAAGCTGCCCAGAACAGGTAAATTTTACCGAAGAAGCCAGCTAGAGGCGGAATTCCTCCCAAAGAAAGTAAGCAAATGCTTAAAACTAGCGTCAAGAGCGGATCTTTTTGATACAGTCCTGAGTATTCGCTAATTTGGTCGGTACCTGTGCGGAGGCTGAATAGAATCACACACGCGAAGCCGCCCAGGTTCATGAACAGGTATACCAACAGGTAAAAAACCATGCTAGAGTAACCTGCTTCGGTTCCGGTAATTAAACCGATCATTACGAAGCCAGCTTGGGCGATGGAAGAGTAGGCGAGTAGCCGCTTCATGCTGGTTTGGGTGAGGGCGACGACGTTACCCAAAACCATGCTCAAAACTGCGAGGGCGGTGAAAACAAAGTGCCATTGTTCGGTGATCAGGGGGAAGGCTGTCACCATTAGGCGAATCGCGAGGGCGAAACCAGCGGCTTTGGAACCGACTGAGAGGAAGGCGACAACAGGCGTTGGCGAACCTTCATAAACGTCTGGTGTCCACTGGTGGAAGGGAACAGCGGAAATTTTGAAGGCGATACCCGCGATCGCAAATACCAAAGCTATGACTAACCCAAAGGATAAATCTGTGCTGGCGTTGGCCATTGCTGTAGCGATCGCGCTTAATTCTGTCTCTCCTCCGGATAATCCGTATAGCAGCGACAGACCGTAGAGGAATATCGCGGAACTGGAAGCCCCAATCAGCAGATACTTTAACGCTGCTTCGTTGGAACGGGGATCGCGCTTCATGTATCCCGTCATCAAGTAAGAGGAGATACTGAGGGTTTCCAGAGAGACGAAAATCATCACCAGTTCATTCGCACCTGAGAGGAACATTCCCCCCAGGGTTGCGCTGATCATAATGCCGATAAATTCTGCCAAAGATGTGCCACTCTGCTCAATGTAGCGGATGGACATCAAAATGGTGACGGCACAAGACAGGGCAATAATACCGCGAAATACTACGCTCAGGGCATCTGAGTTAAAGCCGCCGAGGAAAGAGACGGTGTTGGTGTTATCCCATTGATAGTACAGGGCTACGATAGCGGAGAGTAACCCTGCGATTGCTATGTAAGGTGTGACGCGGGAGGATGTCCGCCCTACAATCAAGTCAACCACTAGAACTGCTAAGAGGGTGACAATTACAATCCCCTCTGGCAATATTGTCCCAGCATTCAGCTGGGCTGCAAGTTCAGCAAAACTCATGAGTTATATAGGTTTTGGGTATCAGGCTTATTGTCTGGGACTCTTAATTATTATTGCGTCTCTGGCTGAGGTCTGCTCTAGTTTTTTTTGGGTGGACTGCCAAGACCCTCTCAGAGGTATCTTGTAGAGACGCAAGCGATCGCATCTGGAGAGGGTGTTTAATGAAACACTAAAATAAGTCAAATAAGCGTTAATAAATTCAGAAAATTTATCCCAGGTAAACAGCAATTGTGCAGTCTTGGTGGACTGTTACGGATGAGGAATTGATCCTCATCAGTTCTAAAAATCCCGATTCGCAACTTGAGCGCAATGCTGACGGCACATTGGTAATTATGCCACCAACCGGAGAAATTTCCGGTAATCGAGAGGCAAAAGCCGGAGCTTATCTGGTGAGTTGGCTAGAAAGTCACGATTTAGGCGAGGTTTTTGGCCCCAGTACAGACTTCAAAGCAAATACAGCTATTAAATCGCCGGATGCTGCTTTTGTCGCTAGGGGAAGATTAGCAGAAGATTAGGATGAGCAAGAAGATAGATTTTTAAATTTAGCTCCCGATTTTGCGATAGAAATTCGTTCTAAAGCCGACAGTTTAGAAACGCTTCAGGCAAAAATGCGAGAGTACATTGATAATGGGGTGCGATTGGGATGGTTGTGTGACCGCCAGAATCAGCAAGCTTGGGTTTATCGGGCGGATGGCTCGGTGGCGCAGTATCTCGCTACAGCCGTTTTAAATGGTGAGGATGTGGTGATTCGATTTACTTTAGCTGTGAGAAGTTTGTTGTAAGCGCGATCGCGTTTGGCGAAATCAACCTCCCTTTGAAGTTCATAAATTGAACTGCTAGTAATACCTTTAATCCAGTTATCAAAGTACCCTCTATTTTGATTTCAGGAATTTATTGGTTTTTAATAAATTGAAATTCCCAGCTAATCAAATTGTTTTTGAAAGCACCAGCTTTGCGATCGCTCTCCACTTTAGGCGATAAACTGGAATTAGCACTTCTTGCTCTAGCGTAAGTTTCTCAATCTTAATCTGCGACATATCTCCACCCTTTAGGCTCATATTCCCGCTGAATTCGCACCATCCAACCGCCTTGAGGAATAGAGATAGCGTTATGCTCCTCGTGGGTTAAAGTTGCTGTCTCAGAAAGGACGCGCAGATACAGTGTGCCATTTTCCTCGTAGAGTTCAGCTTGTCCGTCACTGATCCGGTGCTTGTGTCCAGTCACCTCGCCTTCCGCTAAAGTCAGGTGAGACAGCTTTTGTCCCTGGGTTTGGTCAACCCAAAGTAAAATTACATCGCCTTGTCGAATCGGTTGCATCGCTTATGCTCCTACTGCTAGGCGCGTTTGGCCTATATGTTGGCATCATGTTGGCATCCATTCTGGCACAGGATAGAAAGTCGTCAAGGTCGCCATTAAGATTCCATATAAGTTAAACATTGAGATAGCTTTAAATTAAGTCTGGCGACGCGAGGGCATATGCCGCTCTTTTTGCGAACCACCGCCAGTCTTAAAACCTTCTCCAGGCAAGCTTTACCCGCGCTCCGTCAGGCTTGAGTCTGTGGGCGCATCCCTTGACATTTGGCATAAATTAATTTAATAAGACTGTTCAGCCCAGCTGCTATTCCGGAAGTTCCCATGTCAACCCTCGTCATCGTCGAATCCCCCACCAAAGCACGCACCATCAGTAAATTTCTGCCCTCCACCTACCGCGTCGAGGCGTCGATGGGTCATGTGCGCGACCTTCCCCAATCTGGTAAAGAAATTCCCGAAGCTTACAAAGGGGAAAAATGGGCGCAGCTAGGGGTAAATGTGGATGCCGATTTTGAACCCCTGTATGTTGTCCCCAGCGATAAAAAGAAGATAGTCACTACCCTAAAAAACGCCTTGAAAGAGGCTGATGAATTGGTGCTGGCAACTGACGAAGACCGCGAAGGCGAAAGCATATCCTGGCATTTATTGCAACTGCTGAAGCCGAAGGTTCCCATTAAGCGCATGGTGTTTCACGAAATCACCAAAGAAGCCATCCGCGATGCTTTGAAAAACTGCCGCAGTATTGATGAGCAGGTGGTACGCGCTCAAGAAACACGGCGGATTCTCGACCGATTGGTAGGTTATACCCTGTCGCCGCTGCTGTGGAAGAAAATCTCTTATGGGTTATCGGCGGGACGGGTGCAGTCTGTGGCGGTGCGGTTGTTGGTGAGCCGAGAACGCCAGCGTCGCGCTTTCCGCCAAGGTACTTATTGGGATCTGAAGGCAACTTTAAGCAAAGATAAGACACCTTTTGAGGCGCGGCTTGTTAACTTTAGAGGAATTAGAGTCGCTACGGGAAGCGATTTTGATGAAGCTACAGGACAAATTGTTGCTGGTCGCAATGTGGTTTTGCTCTCGGAAGCGGAAGCCAGAAGCTTAGAAGCGGGACTGGCTGATAAAACTTGGACAGTGGCTGATTTGGAAGAAAAACCAGTTACTCGCAAACCTTCGCCACCGTTTACCACTTCGACGCTGCAACAGGAGGCTAACCGAAAACTGCACCTGTCGGCGCGGGATACAATGCGGACTGCTCAAAGTTTGTACGAGCAGGGGTATATTACCTATATGCGGACGGATTCGGTGCATTTGTCTGGGCAAGCGATCGCAGCTGCTCGGAGTTGTGTCGAGAAAATGTACGGTAAGGAGTATCTCAGTCCGGAACCCCGCCAGTACACCACCAAAAGCAAAGGTGCACAGGAAGCACACGAAGCCATCCGTCCTGCTGGTGCCACTTTCCGCACTCCTGATGAAACTGGTTTGAGTGGTCGGGAAAAAGCTCTCTACGACCTGATTTGGAAGCGCACTGTCGCTACTCAGATGGCAGACTCGCGCCAAACTCAAATTACTGTGCAGTTGCAAGTTGAAGACGCGGGTTTTCGCGCTAGTGGCAAACGGATTGATTTCTATGGCTTTTTACGCGCCTATGTGGAAGGTTCCGACGATCCAGAGGCAGCACTGGAAAACATGGAAGTAATTTTACCTTCTCTGAAAAAAGGCGATCGCCCAAACTGCACTAAGCTAGAATCCATCGGTCACGAAACTCAACCGCCCGCACGATACACCGAAGCTTCCCTGGTAAAAACCTTAGAAAGCGAAGGGATTGGTCGTCCTAGCACCTACGCCAGCATCATTGGCACGATTATCGACCGGGGCTATGCTCAGATGAATGGTAACGCCCTAGTTCCCACCTTCACCGCTTTTGCTGTCACTGCGCTGCTAGAAAAATACTTTCCCGACTTGGTGAATACCAGCTTCACTTCCAAGATGGAGCAAACCCTGGATGAAATCTCGACTGGGGAAGCTAAATGGTTGCCATATCTGAAAAAGTTCTACTTGGGAGACCAGGGTCTGGCAACCCAAGTTAAGGAACGGGAAAACGAGATCGATGCTACAGATGCCCGTACTATCGAATTAGACGATCTCGGTGGCGCGAAAGTCCGGATTGGTCAATATGGGCCTTACATTGAGGCTGAGAATGGCTCTGAAGCAGTGAAAGCCTCAATTCCCAAGGATCTTACCCCGTCAGACATTAATGCCGATTTAGTCGAGACGCTGCTACAGCAGAAAACCGAAGGCCCCGACAAAGTAGGCTTGCATCCGGAAACTGGGGAACCGATTTATGTGCTAATTGGCACCTATGGACCCTATGTCCAGCTAGGCGATGCTACTGAGGAAAACAAAAAACCCAAACGCGCCTCCCTGCCTAAAGGTGTCAACATTGAAGATGTCACCTTAGACATGGCGGTAGGTTTGCTGTCTTTGCCGCGTAATTTGGGGATTAACCCAGCTACAGGCGGCAAAGTCCAAGCAGGTTTGGGGCGTTTTGGCCCTTACGTTGTCCACGACCAAGGCAAGGAGGGGAAAGAATACCGCTCTTTGAAAGCTGGAGATGATGTATTGACAATTGGGCTAGAACGTGCAGTAGAGCTACTGTCGGAGCCGAAAAAGGGACGCGGCGGCACTCGCAGCAAGTCTAAGGCACCCTTACGGGAACTGGGTACTCACCCAGCAGACAATGAACCAGTGAATATCTACGATGGCCCCTATGGTGCTTATGTGAAACATGGCAAAGTAAATGCTTCGCTTCCAGAAGGGGAAACAGTGGAAAATATAACGCTCGAAACTGCACTGAAAGCTTTAGCAGAAAAGGCAGGTTCGACGAAAACCACTCGCAAGTCAACGGCTAAGAGTGGAACTACTAAGAAAACCACAACTACGAAGAAGACTACATCTACTACCAAGAAAAAATCTTCCTAGTAGAATTGATGCGATCGCTCTTTGAAAGCGATCGCATCGGCTGTTTCACAGTATCAGTAGTCATAGAAATTTACCTTTGGTAATTGGTGGATTTTTTCCCAATTGTAGAGACGTATACAACGTCTCTACAATATCCCAATATCAATTATCTAATGGGCTAAATCTGGGAAAACCTCCTGCACAGCAGGATGCACTAACCGATGATTCTGTACATTCACACCCCTCGCCAAAGCCGGGTCTGATTCTAATGCTTTCAGTCCTTGATTCGCCAATTTCAAGACATAGGGTAAGGTACTATTATTAAGTGCCTGAGTTGCAGTCCAGGGAACTGCTCCCGGCATATTAGGAACGCCGTAATGAACAACACCCTCATCTATATATGTAGGATTAGTGTGAGAAGTAGGGCGCAGCGTCTCCACACATCCGCCTTGGTCTACAGCCACATCTACAATTACCGAACCGGGAAGCATCTGTTTTACTAAACTTCTCGCTACGAGGATGGGGGCGCGACGACCTAAGACTAAAACTGCACCAATAAGTAAGTCGGCTTCTCTGACAACGGCTTCAATTTGCAAAGAGTTACTATAGAGCAGTTCAACTCTGGAACCAAAGAGGGTTTCTAAATAAGCTAAACGCTCGACATTGACATCCAAAATCTGCACATGAGCGCCTACACCTACCGCCATCCTTGCGGCTTCTGTACCAACGACGCCGCCTCCTAAAATTACGACTTTACCAGGACGAACGCCGGGAACGCCGCCTAAGAGAACTCCGCGACCTCCTTGCTGGCGTTCGAGAAATCTTGCCCCAAATTGGACGGCGAGGCGACCAGCAATGATACTCATGGGGGTGAGGAGAGGCAGAGTTTTTTTGTCTGGTATTTCTACGGTTTCGTAAGCGATCGCGCAAACTCCACTATCAATCAAATTCTCGGTTAAAGTCCGATCTGCTGCTAAGTGTAAATAAGTAAACAGCAGCTGCTCTTTCTGGATAAACTCGTACTCGTGCTTGAGTGGTTCTTTCACCTTAACTACGAGTTCTCGATTCCAAGCGTCCTTAGCTTGGGAGACAATTTTCGCCCCAGCAAGAATAAAATCTTCATCGGTGAAGCCAGCACCAACACCAGCGCCACTTTCCACAAATACTGCATGACCATTTTCATACAGCACCCGGACGCTGCTAGGACTTAACCCGACTCGAAATTCTTGATCTTTAGTTTCCTTTGGAACGCCAATTTCCATTTCTCACCTCGATGATTAGCTTTGTTATTATCGACCGTATCTACAACTAATATCTATTAGTTGCACATTGGAAAAGTTACTCTATAAAGGTATAGAGAGTTTAAGTTTTACTTTTCTTCTTTAACTGAATTTGTGTGTATTTGTCTCTAGGCAAAGAGTGAAGTTTTTCTCTCCTATTCGGGAGAAGCCCTTTAAGAAGGCTGCTATAACAATTATAATTGAGTTATAAAAGTTCCAATTTACACCAAAGTCGGTAACTTTATCAAAACCAGGTTTCTTTGGCTTCACAAAGCATAAAGGAATTGCTATATTTTATCGAAAGCATTTAAAACTCAAAACGGAAAATCTCAAAATTCCGTTGCAAATGAAGTGGCTGCCCCACCCAAAGCAAGCTAAGGCATGGTCATCACAGAAGTTTATGAGATTTCCTGCTTTCCCATTGACTCAAGGACTAGCACCTTTAAAATATATTAAGGATTGTAAAATACTCTAGAAGCATCAAGACGTAAGGATTGCCAAACTATGACCCAACTTCAACCCACCGTCACTCCCAAGCTGGAGCAGCCAAAGTTTGGCTTTAATGATTACGCAGAGCGCTTGAATGGTCGAGCGGCAATGATTGGCTTTCTGCTGATGGTGATTATCGAATACGTCACCGGGAAAGGTGTACTATCCTGGCTGGGCTTGCAATAATCAGGAATCTTGACTTTAGGGCTGAGGAATGAGGAAGAAGATAAGCGATAGGATGTGTCTTATTCACTCAGCACTCAGTCCGCGATAGAAGCGCCGTGAGAGCTATTATGGCTCAGTCTGGGAGCAACCGATGTGTAATGCTTGTTTTCTAACTTCAGGCTCCTGGCTGCTAGATGAGATAACCTGAAATTAGAATAAATACTATAGGGAATAGAGTAAGTCGTGATGAATGCTTTGATGCCTAGATTTTTGAAGTCAGCTTACCGTAAAGAACCAATTACCAGTTTTATTGTCATTGTTGGTGCCGTAGATGCAGTGATTGGCGGAGTGGATCAAAGCTGGTCATTGCTGACCTTTGGAGTGGCGATGGTGGGGATAGCGATCGCTCTGCGGTGGTGGCAGCAGCAGCAGCAGGAAGTTGAACCCCAACCCCAAAAAGCACAACGCTATCTCCCCGCTTCTTCCCCCCGGACTGCTTTACCTACACTGAGTGCATCTAAACACAATCCACCCCGGTAAAGACTTTGTAAGCAGAATACAAGAATGATAGCCAGTTCTACTTCAGGTAAATGGCTGAAAATTGGTGAAGTTGCAGATCGTAGTGGTCTTTCGGTGAAAACTATTCGCTACTACGAAGATATTGGGCTATTGTCCCCAGTGGTGAAACGAACAGAATCCGGCTATCGACTGTTTAGTAGCGAGATAATTAATCGGCTGGCGTTCATCAAGCGATCGCAATCTCTCGGACTCAGTTTGGGCGAGATACAAGAAATTTTAACTGTCCACGATGAGGGTGAGTTGCCTTGTGGTGCATTAAAACAGCATCTGCTTTCTAAAGTAGACGCGATCGCTTCTCAAATTGAATCCCTCGAAATCCTCAAAGCTGAACTACAAGGGTTACTCTCTGGTTGGCAAGACCGTCCACCCGCTCACCGCATCGATCAGACTATTTGCCCCAATATTCAAGATTAAAGGCAAAACAAACAAGGTAGAAAATCAGAATGAAAAAGGAAAAGTGCCAAAATTTAAAGTTACGTACATCGAAAAAAATAGAAAACCGTAATTTTATTTACACTTTTCTCTTTTTCCCTACTTTTATCTTTTGCCTTTTACCTTTCGCCTTTTTTCAAGTTAAGGCTCAGACTGAAATTCCCCAGGTTCTGCCGTCTGAAACTTCAGACACCTCACTACCTCAAGCCTGGAAAAATGTGCAGCTCATCCGCACACTCAAAGGTCACTCCACAACTGTTGAATCCTTAGCCTTCAGTCCTGATGGGACAATTCTTATTAGTGGGGGCAGTGACAATGAGGGCAGAATTAGATTTTGGTGGTTGAAAACAGGAAGGCAAGTTTCTAGCCTCCGGGCGCATCGTCGGGCAGTTCTTGCCCTAAAATTTAGCCCCGATGGAGAAACATTGACCAGTTCTAGTAATGACTCTTCACTCAATTTTTGGAACTGGAAAACTGGAAAATATACTCGTACCTTTTTAGACCATACGAGTAATATTTTGTCAACAGCAATCACGCCAGATAATGAAATTCTGGTAACAGGTGCTTTGGATGGAATTAGAGCATGGAATCTGAAGACACAGCGCCCTATATATACTTTGGTGCGGTTTGATAACCAAACCTACGCTGTAGCGGCTAGTTCGCAAGGAGATATCCTTGCAAGTGGGGGTAGAAACCCAGTAATTAAGCTGTGGAACATCAAGACTGGAAGCTCCATTGGTTCAATTCCGGGGCATTCTGGTGCAATCAGCACCCTGGCATTTGACCCTAGAGGTAATATTTTGGTCAGTGGCAGTTATGACCGCACAATTAAAGTTTGGAATTTAATAACTGCGCGATCGCTCTACACGCTTTCAGGACATACAGGCTTGATTCGGGCTATTGCCATCCATCCTTCGGGAGAAATGCTTGCCAGTGCCAGTCGTGATGGTGTCCGCTTGTGGAATTTGAGAACTGGTGAGCTAATAGCTTTACTTGTAGGACATTCAGACTGGGTGAACTCGGTAGCTTTTAGTCCTGATGGAAGCACCCTTGCGACTGGCGGTTTTGATAGAACAATTAAAATTTGGCAAGTTCCCGGCACACAAACCGATACTCAAGTAGGTAAATAGATTGTTTAACCTCATCCCGCGCCAGCGATTGTAAAGGAAGCCGAGGCGATTGACTTAGATTTCTTAATTGAAGATATGCCTAAAATTCTGGGTTCGATGAAGATGGGGAGCGATCGCATCCGCGAAATTGTCTTATCGTTGCGTAACTTCTCCCGTCTGGATGAAGCCGAAATGAAGGCAGTAGATATCCATCAAGGCATTGATAACACTCTGCTGATCTTGCAAAATCGCCTAAAAGCAAGGGTCAGCTATCCCGCGATTGAAGTTGTTAAAGAGTATGGCAACTTACCTCACGTAGAATGCTACCCTGGACAGCTTAATCAGGTATTTATGAACATCCTGAACAATGCGATTGATGCTCTCGAAGCGCTGGAAGGGTTAGACGAGCCGGAAGCAAACCTTCCAGCTTTCCCACGTTTGAATTCGCAGATTCGGATTTCTACCGAAGTTCGAGATAAAAATCACGTAACGATTAAGATTCAGGACAATGGTTCAGGAATGACAGAGCAAATAAAAGCCCGCTTATTTGACCCCTTCTTTACCACCAAACCTGTCGGAAAAGGTACTGGCTTGGGATTATCTATCAGTTATCAAATTGTGGTTGATAAACATGGCGGCGTTTTGAAGTGTTTCTCAGAACCAGCAAAAGGAACTGAGTTTTTAATTGCCATCCCAATTTGCCAACGCCAATAGTGAACAAAAATTTTCATCCAACGCTTGTTCGTGCGAGAGTGCATGAACCTATCACACAAAAAAACAGAGGGAAGTTAACCTTCCCTCTGTTTGATTTTTTGTTGTTTTCAGCTTCGCCTTGGTCTTTTAGCTTTTTCCGGAGCATCTGCTGTTGCTTTTTCAATTGTCTAGCTCTTGCAGACCCGCCTTTACCTTTGTCGTTTCTCCCCTGTTTGCGAGGAGATTCCCAGCTTTTTAGTCTCATGGTTATAACCCCTAATCCAACATCTGATACCCGCAGCCCCCTTAGAAAGGGGGCTTCTAAAATTGAATAGTGGGCAGGGAGAGAATCGAACTCTCACAACCTTGCGGTCGTCAGATTTTGAGTCTGATGCGTCTACCAGTTTCGCCACCCGCCCTTGGGTTTAGCTTTATCATTATAGCCTATTGAATGCTGCTCTAGCAAGTTTTGGTATTCTTGGCTACTTGCCCAGCGATCAATTTCTCTAGCCCGTAAAACTGGGACTGGGTGGGAGAGTTGGGCTGTTTGGGCTGATTTGAGCATTTCACCTAGCTGGTTGTTGCTGATATCGTCGTAAGCTTTGGCTTGGGCTAAAAATGCCTCTAGGTTTAGTTGAGGCGCGATCGCGGGTGAACCTCCCGCAAGTTTCATTAAAACGGAACTCACTACTCTGGGGTTTTGGGTGGCTAGTAGTGCAGCGCGATCGCAGGTAAACTCCGCACATCGCAACCACTCCATCATCTGCGATCGCACGCTTTCAGCTACTACACTCCCCCAAGTGGGAATTAATCCCGCCGCTAACACGATAATATTCAACGGCGTCAGGTAAACCCCATGTTCGCACTTGAGGTGTCCCAATTCATGGGCAATTACTGCCTGAATTTCTTCCTGTGTCAGCATATCAATTAACGAGGTATGCAACACGATAAACGGTTGCTTGCCTCGCATGGCAAATGTGTAGGCGTTTGGCGCTGGATGCTGGCGTACATACAGTTGCGGGGGTTCGAGATCCAGAATCTGGCAAGCTTCTAACAGCAGTTTATGCAGATGCGGCAGCTGTTGAGGCCCGACTAGCACTCCCGCTGCTATATTTTCTAGGTAAAAAACTTGTTCTGCTAGCGGCCCCAGCAGATTCCGCACTAGCATATCCAACCCCGGCACCTGTTTCAAGGCTGTGGTTGCCTCCAAATCCAGCGGATGGCGGAACTTGTCTGCGGAAAGACCAATTAACGGTGTCTTTGTTGGCAACATGGAGACAATCTCAAAAAATAAGGATTTTATGTGGTGCTGTTCTGGTTCAAGGCTTTGGTTATTGCCCCTAGAACAGGTAATCCTCAATTAGTATAGCGAGGGATCAGGGATCTAGGGTTTTCGTTGCTGTTGTCTGCCTTCACGGTGACAATTTGTTGTAATTTTTTATACCTATTTTTATACCGTACATGGTATATTTAGATAATGGAAATCTGTACTTTGGCAAGAAATACACAAATTTCTATTATTTTAAAAATCGTTTTTAAGTAAATAATATCATTAAAATAGAGGAAAAAGATAGCTGTTTTTTCAAAGAGAAGAAAGTAAAAAAACAGCTTGATTTAATGAGAGTAGAATTAGGCAAATAACCAATTTTTGACTTTAGTTAAACTATCCCAGTCAGGTTTTCTGGAAAAGCCATCGGCGATACTTTCTTCAACGTCTTCGCGTAATTCAGCTTCAAGCGCGATCGCACGCCCAGCGACTTCAACGTGTTGGCGGACACCCTTTTTTCCAGTTTCGAGCATAGCGATCGCCAAGTTAATCCGAGCTTGAGGATCGGAGGGATTCAACTTGACAGCTTTTTGAGCAGCTTTGGCAGCCAAAGATGGGTTGTTATCCAACAAATATAACCAAGACAGACAAACCCACGCAGCATTTGTTTTAGGGGAGCGATCGCAAATTTCCTTAAAGACAGGAATCAAAGTATCCGGGCCTTCACCCGCTTTATAGCGTTCCAGTCCGATATCGAAAAGGTCGTTAACTTGCTCGGTCATTTTAAAAAGGCAATCAAGTAAAAAGTAATTCGTACTTGGGGACTGGGAAGAGGAAAAATTTGCATTCTTATTTTACCCAGTCCCCAGTCCCTAGTCCCCAGTCCCCAATTTAGACACCAAAAGACTTACCACAGCCACAGTTTTGAGCAGCGTTGGGATTGGTGAATTGAAAACCGCCGCCAATCATAGCATCGCTGTAATCAAGCACTAAGCCATAGAGATATAGCATACTCTTGGGGTCACAGACAATTTTGAAGCCCTCGTAGTCGTAAATCTCATCATTTTCCTGGATTTTGCTGGCATCTTCAAAATCCATCATGTAAGACATTCCCGAACAGCCTCCTTGGCGGACACCGACGCGCAGGCACAAATCCTTACCTTGTTTCTCCCGCAATTGAAGAACGTGCTTTAGAGCCGCTTCTGTCAACTGTATACCTCGTGTTTGCGACTGAGTTGCTTGTGTCATCGCGCTCATTCGACTCCTATTTGCTGTTTGTTATAGACGATTTGAGTAAACCAGCCCACTGTATTAATTTTATCGAACATTGCTAAGCATACAGGGACTAGCGAAGCAAAGCTTTTTATTAGCTATGGTAACTAGCGCTCATATAGCAGGGCTATAGCCAAGAGAAATTGTATAGCAGCGTACATACAAGCGGGCAAAATAGAAGTTTATTAAGCAGACGGTATATAGACGATTAGTATTTAAAATGAGGATCTACCAACATAAAGCGCAGACCGCTTTTTCCTTCACTCAGTTGGCTTAGTATATGTCTGTTCTCAATCGCTCTACCCTCCGTCGGCTTAAAACACTACACCAAATTCCCAGCGTCTGGGAGGGCGATCGCCGTCGATTATCCGCTGGTATGGCACAAAGCTTAGAGTCGGATACTCAGGAAGATGGTGACTGCATTGTTTGGTTAGATGGTGTCGAAGGCATGGTACGGGCAATGGATATGGTAACGTCCGAAACCGGGCCCGAAGCAATGGTTCGCGCCTTGTTGCGTGCAATGGAGTATCCTCACAGCCCAGCAAAACCAGCCCGACCTCAGAAAATAATAGTCCGCGATCGCGAAGTACAGTTTTATCTGCGGGGTATTCTTCAGGATCTAGAGATTGCCATTGATTATGTACCAGAGTTGCCTCTGGTTGACGAGCTGTTTCGCTCTTTTCAGGAGATGTCCAGCACTCGTCCGCCAAAGCTACCGCCAGAGTATGTGGAGTTACTGGAGGAAAAGGCTCAGGAAATTTGGGAAGATGCACCTTGGGAAATGCTGGCTGACCACCAAATTATCTCAATTGAAATTAACCAGTGGGATATTGGTACTCTTTACGCCTCGGTGATGGGAATGCTGGGCATGGAGTACGGAATTTTGTTGTATCGTTCTCTTGATTCTCTGAAGCGATTTCGGGCTTCGGTCTTAGCAAAGGAGTCTTTTGAGGAACTCGAAGAAGCATTTCTAGGGCAAGATTGCTTATTTATGACCTTCGAGAAGGCGGAAGATTCCTTCGATGAAGATGAAGACGAGGACGAAATAGATTTATCTGACTTGGCCCTATCAGAAATAGGGCCAAGTTTCGGCAACGTGCATCCTTTGGAGGGAATGCGACCGTTTTTGTATGAAGAGGAAGCGATCGCAGTTTATTTTGCACTGGAAGCTTTGCATCGCTTTTTCCGCGCATCCCATCGCCAACTCTCCGACGACAAGTTCCCCAGCCTCACCAAACGCTTCCGCATCCCCACACCCCCAGCCGTAGAACCAAAGCAAACTCTCTCGGTAAAGGTGGAAACTGTGCCAGAAGTGGCGGCGGAACTGTTTAATATGGCGCAGTTGGCAGCGGACGATGAGGACGAGGAGGAATTCGACGACGAATTCGACGATGAATTCGAGGATATGACGGTGCCGTTGCGGGATGATTTGATACCCAAAGGTTCTTTCTTCAGTCTGGGGATGATGACTTGGGAACGGCTGGACTTGCTGCGTCAGACAGCAGAACATTATCAACCTAAGGATATCGCGGCGGCGGGAGAAGGTTTGCCTGTGATTTTGATTCAAACTTCCCGTCCGAAGGCAAAGGAGTTGATTGAAAAGATCCAGGGTGCCGGAGGGCTGAAAGGAGTATGCTTTAATCCGGGAGAAGATCCTGAAGAAGGCGATCTCTACGACTTGGGAATCTTACAAACTGAAAATGGCAATATGTACCTTTTTGGTGAGTTTACAGGAGATGACCCTGTCCATATCGAAGCCCGTCGCAAGTGGGATCAGCGTTGTCAGAAAACTAAAGGCTACTGCGGCGTGATTATTGCCAGAGGACTAAAAGGCGCATCGAAGGGAAATCCTCAGCTTGGTGACATGATGGCATTATTTGAAGCGCGATCGCTCTCCTCTGAAGAATTAGGCTTGGGTATGCTTCAGCTAATCCCTCAGTTCGGCTTTGAGTTGGAATAAAGTAGGGGCAGTGTGTCCTCGCCTCTACTAACTTCGATACTTAACCGTTGATCCATTTATGGATGCTATGCCTTCCCTGAAAACGGATAATCAAACTCTGTATGAGACTGACTACCTGCAATGGATTGAAAAAACTGTCGAAAAATTGCAGAGTCAGGACTATGGAAACGTGGACTGGGAAAACCTCATTGAGGAAATTGAAAACATGGGGAGGAGGGAGCGCAGAAGCCTGAAGAGTAATCTTCTTGTCGTCTTGCTTCACCTACTCAAGTGGCAATTTCAGCCTGAACGTAGAAGCGGTAGCTGGGAAGGTAGTATTGTTGAACACCGCAGGCGGGTTAGGGAAGCTCTTAGCGATTCGCCTAGTCTTCAACCCTATCTCGACATTTTTGCTGATTGTTACGCGCAAGCTGTTAAACAAGCAAAAGCTGAAACTGGCTTGTCATTAGAGACATTTCCAATTCTCAGTCCCTATTCTCTCTCAGAAGTGATTGATGATGATTTTTTACCTCGCTTCACTACAGAATCGGAGCAGTAATTTTAGCTGCTGCCCGTCTGGGAGTAACCATTCTTAGTTAAACTTTGTAAAGAAGTTGAAAAGGACAGATTGAATGCGGGTTGCAATCGTCGGGGCGGGATTGGCTGGAATGGCTGCGGCAGTCGATCTAGTCGATGCTGGTTATGAAGTCGAAATCTTCGAGTCTCGTCCGTTTGTCGGGGGAAAAGCTGGCAGTTGGGTAGATGCTGATGGCAATCATGTTGAGATGGGGTTGCACGTCTTCTTTGGTAACTACTACCAGCTATTTGAATTGTTTAAGAAGGTAGGGGCGTTTGAGAATCTGCACCGGAAAGAACACGTCCACACCTTTATCAACAAAGGCGGCGTTACGGGGGCATTAGATTTTCGCTTCATCACGGGTGCGCCTTTCAATGGCTTGAAGGCATTTTTTACGACATCGCAACTGTCATTGCAGGATAAAGTACAGAATGCGATCGCTCTCGGCACCAGTACAATCGTGCGCGGTTTGGTAGACTTCGAGGGGTCGATGAAAACCATTCGCTCTCTTGATAAAATCAGCTTTGCTGACTGGTTCCGCAGTCACGGCGGCAGCAATGGCAGCATCAAGCGGATGTGGAACCCGATAGCCTACGCACTGGGTTTTATCGATTGCGAGAATATTTCTGCCCGTTGTATGTTGACAATATTCCAGATGTTTGCATCTAGAACCGAGGCATCGGTGTTGCGAATGCTGTGCGGTTCTCCTGATGAATATCTGCACAAGCCGATTATTAAATATTTGGAAGCAAGAGGCGCGAAAATCTACACTCGTCGCCAGTTAAGAGAAATTCTGTTTGCTGGGGAAGGGAACGAAACGCGAGTTACTGGTTTCCGAATTGCCAAAGGCGACGGAGAAGAAACCATCACCGCTGATGCTTATGTCTGCGCCTGCGATGTGCCGGGAATCAAGCGCATCATACCGCAAGATTGGCGGAAATGGTCGGAATTTGACAACATTTATAAACTGGATGCGGTGCCAGTGGCAACAGTTCAGTTGCGGTTTGATGGTTGGGTGACTGAGTTACACAACCAGGCAGAACGGAAACAGAAGGATCATGCGGCGGGGATAGATAATCTGTTATATACGGCAGATGCTGACTTTTCCTGTTTTGCCGATTTAGCTTTAACCAGTCCATCTGATTATTACCGAGAAGGAGAAGGTTCGCTGTTGCAGTTGGTGCTGACTCCGGGAGATCCGTTTATCAAGGAAAGTAATGAAGCGATCGCGCAACACGTCCTCAAACAAGTACACGATCTATTCCCCTCTTCCCGCGAGTTGAACATGACCTGGTACAGTGTGGTTAAGTTGGCTCAGTCTCTCTATCGCGAAGCACCAGGAATGGATGTGTATCGTCCGCAACAAAAAACCCCAATAGCAAATTTCTTCCTTGCGGGTAGTTATACGCAGCAAGATTACATCGATAGTATGGAAGGAGCAACTTTGTCTGGTCGTCGGGCTGCTAAGCAGATTTTGGAGAATATTAAGGTGGGGGTAAGTGAGTTGTCTGCGGTTTAAGAGGAAGAACAAAAGGAATAATAAGTAGAAAAATAAATGTCAGATTGGTTAGAGCATAGTGTGCAGGTAGAAGTTCCAATTCCTATTGATGAGGTGTGGGATCTTTGGTCTGATTTGGAACAAATGCCGCGTTGGATGAAGTGGATTGATTCTGTTAAGGTTTTGGAAGAAGATCCAACTCTATCTCGCTGGAAACTAGCAACTGGTGGTTTAGAATTCAGCTGGTTAGCCCGGATTGTGAAAATGGAACCAAATCAGATTATTCAGTGGGAATCTGTTGATGGTTTGCCTAATCGGGGTGCAATTCGCTTTTACGATCGCAAGGATAGTAGTATCGTTAAACTGACCGTGGCTTACGGTATTCCTGGCTGGCTAGGCAAGCTGGTGGATAATCTATTTCTAGGGCGGGCTGTTGAATCAACTATCCAAGCTGATTTGGATCGTTTTCGAGAATACGCTATTCAATCTCAAGCTAAATCGTCATCAGGAAATTGAGTAAGCTGGCTTCCGGGAACGAAACCCAGCCCCAAGAATTCTTAACCGAGTATTGATAGCTAACGAACTGGTACGAAGCTGATACCTACAAGTATCAAACCACCAACCAAACACACTAGATAAACGCCTAATAAAGACAGCCTGCTTCCCCAGTTAGAATGGGACTCCCGACAGCGTTGGGCAATATCTTTTACCATTTTGTATTTTTGAGCAAAAGGTAGGGAACCGTAACCAGACTTCTTAAGGGTGCGAAAAATAGCCAGTAGTACACTATCAGAATCGTCAGTTGATTGTGGTAGTTCTCGCCGCAATTTCCTCAAGATTTTGGCGCTGCGGAAACTAGCAGGAATTGTGAAGGCAATTAGCAATCCCAGGAAAATAAAAATCGCACTCGCCGAACCCAAACTCACGCCTACAAAAACCAGAAGACCAACTGCGAAAAGTTTGAAGAAAACATCTGTGTAAGGATGGCGGGAAAATATTAGTAAATCCAAGATACGTCCGCCATCCAGCGGCAATATAGGCAGTAGATTGAAGTAATTGATGATCATCAGCAAGCCGATAGCCTCATGCAACCCTAAAGAGCGTTGGAGAGAATCGGGAATTGCCAAAGCGATCGCACTCCCTAAGATTATCCCCGGAACGGGCCCTGCCAACAACACCATCACTTTTTCTTGCACCGTAGCATTATCTTTGCGTCCGGTAGCAGCAGCACCGAATAAGGGTAAGAAGAAAATCGAGGTGTCTTTATAACCAAACGCTTTCATCGCCAAAAAGTGACCCATTTCGTGGAGAAATAGCACAGCGATGAGGATAAGCAGTGTCTGCAAGTCGAAAAACGGTAGAAAGGAAACAGCAAACACTGCCAAACTACCAAGCAACAACCAGGACTTTATCCCCTTTCTGGTGCGTCCCCGTTCTATGCGTTCCATCCGACGAAATCCCTCAACTTCCACCTCTTCAGGAATTTGTACGGTGACAGAGGGATTGGTTTTTGCCTTGGAAGTCCACTTTTTGAGAAGATTAGTATACTTGTTGCTTTCCCGTCCCATTTTGACGGCTGCTTTGAAAGCTGCAAGCCCTTTGAGTTCAAATAGCTGTGTGTTTTTGATTGGTGACAATTCGCCTAATTTTACCAGACTGTCGAGGTAGGTGGCATGATGCGATCGCAATGTCTCTATAAATTTCTCTGGAGACATTTCTTGGGGCGTTTTCGTCAATTCCAGCTTAGTTTTATGAACTTGCCACTGCTGTTGTGTTTCCACAACATAAGGATCTTGAAGAATTGTATTCGGTATCGTTCCCATAACACCGAAAGCCTGCCCGTTCATTGTTTGTAGCAGGACACCATCTTCCAAAAATGTGAAAAAATTAATAGTAAAAAGTTTAACCGATTCGGGTAAACTACGAATATCTACACTGGCAAATGTCTTAAACTCCTCGTTATATAACAGCATTTCCCAAGTCTTCGAGGCATCCAGATACGTCATTTGAGCGACATTCAAATAGCAACAGAACTTAAACTCTAATTGTTCAAGTTCTAGCAAGGGAATCTCAAATAAATCTCTAATATAGACGGGTATCTGGTCTTTATCTGTAAAATTGTAGTTGATGTACTGGAGAGTTAAACCCAAAAGGCGCTGAAAAATAATCAAATAGCGTCCTATTATCAGCAAACAATAGATTGCTAAACCGTAAAGTAAATATTCCATCTTTTTCCCCAACCTCGTGTCCGGTTTGCTACCAGGCGGGATCAACGTAGAGATTGATAGTTAACTGCTCGCTCCCTGCTGGGACTGCCGTAATACAAGCACAGATGGTATCTTTGCCCTCGACCTCCACTTCGCAGGCGTGACACGAACCCATTAGGCAGCCAGTGGGAATGAACACCCCAGCCCGCTCTGCTACCTGTAATAACGGTTCTCCTGCCTTAGCGTCAACCGTAACATCATCAGGTAAAAAATGTACGCGGATACTCATACTCGCTAATTGAAGGATTGCTAATTGTTGAAAAGCCATTAGCTAATAGCTAATAACTAATAAGTTAGGCCTACAAAAATAGGTTTAAATCCAGGTGCGCCATAATCGCATCTGCCAGCAAGTCCAAAACTGCTTCTCGCTGTTCGCGGTAGTTAGCAACTCCTGTGGCAAGAGACGGAAGTCCCCGCTGCTGCCGCAAGTTATTTAACCAGGAGCGTCGCCAAGGGCCGTTATCAAAAATACCGTGCAGATAAGTTCCGATAACTGATTGATTTGCATCGACAATTCCCAAATTAGGATCGTCAAATAACGGTTTGCAGGAGGATTGTTTTTGTGCGTATGCAGAGGCCGGGTTTATTTCTTCCGATTCCAGCAGCCGCGTGCGTCCCTGATGGATTTCGTAACCTGTAACTGGTAAACCAGACTGAGGATAGTTAGAAGTTACCAGTCGCTGGCGGGCGATTTTCTGGGCTGTGAGGACGGTTTTTACAGGTAACAATTCCAGACCTTTAAAGCGTCCCGTTTCTCCTTCAACTCCTTCTGGATCGGCGAGAAATTTGCCTAGCATCTGGAAACCACCACAGATTCCCAGAATAGTGCCACCTGCTGCTGCATAATTTTGAATTGCCTGTGCCATGCCAGTTTTTTGCAGAACCAGCAAGTCAGCGATGGTAGTTTTGGAACCGGGAATAATTACGGCATCCGGATGTCCCAAGGTATCTTTGGGGCTAAGGTATTTTACTGTGACGCTGGGTTCGGCTTCTAGGGGGTCGAAGTCGGTGAAGTTAGAAATTCGGGGAAGGCGGATAACGGCAATAGTGAGATCGCTCTGATTCTTGGTGGTGCGACGGTCGAATAAGCCTAAAGAATCTTCAGCGGGGAAGGCATTGTCTATCCAGGGAATCACACCAACAACGGGAATGCCAGTGCGTTTTTCCAGCCAGGTGATGCCGGAGTCTAGAAGCGATCGCTGTCCGCGAAATTTATTTATGACAACACCTTTAATTAGCGCCCGTTCCTCTGGTTCTAGCAACTCCAGAGTCCCCACCACATGGGCAAAAGCGCCGCCCCGGTCGATATCCACCACCAGCATAGTTGCGGCGTTTAAATGCTTTGCTACCCGCATATTAGCCATGTCGCGGTGCTTGAGGTTAATTTCTGCGGGGCTACCTGCTCCCTCGCACACCACCAAATCGAATTCTTCCGAGAGACGTTGCAGGGATTCTTCAACTGCTTGCCAGCCGATGTCAAAATACTGCTCGTAGTATTCTGCGGCACCAGCTACCCCGACGGCTTTACCCTTGATAATAACCTGCGAAGTCATGTCTCCTTGGGGCTTGAGTAAAATCGGGTTCATCTCTACCCAAGGTGTCACCCCAGATGCCCAAGCTTGCACTGCCTGAGCATAACCAATTTCTCCTCCGGTGGGTGTGACGTAGGAATTGAGCGCCATATTCTGCGCCTTAAAGGGAGCAACCCGCCAACCGCGCCGCGACAGAATGCGGCACAGGGAGGCAGTTATTAGTGATTTTCCTGCGTGGGAAGTTGTCCCCACAACCATAATGGCTTTCATATGAGTTATCAGTTAGGAGTTACGAGTTATCAATTAGGAGTTACGAGTTATCAGTTAGGAGCCAGGAGTCATTAGAAAACTGGCAACTGACAATTCAAAACAGTCGAAACCAACGATTTAACGCATTATAGAAGCGATCGCTTAAAGACGGAGCAGGCACTACGCCGCCCTGTTTCTCCCATTGTTCTACCAGTTGGCGTCCCAACGGTGTGAGGCGGAAGCTATCGGTGATGCCTTGTCCATCCACTTCTCGTCGCAGAATGCCCACCTGGATCAGCCACGATAGATAATTTTCGGCGGCTAACTCGCGCAATGGCTTGCGGGTGTATTGGCGCTGCACACCTGAAGAAACGATTGCTCCCAAAGGAACGCTTGTAGAACGCATCGCTGCAAATAAAGGCAGCAGGAAGGGAGAACAACGCATCGCCCGTTCGGCCCTTTTTATACTTTGAGGGGAATATTGAATTACGGGGGAGCTTTTCGCTGCAACAGAGTTCATAGTCAATACCAGTAAACAGCAGGAAATTTAAAGTAGCGATCGCTGCCAATGCCCTTTTTACATTGACTTATTTTTGCAGTCTGCGGAGAGTGGTTTTTTCTTGTAGCCTGAGACTTACTGCCGTCAACTACCTTAACCTAACCCAAGCGCAATCGTAAAATATTGTAAAATCTTATGGCTTAAACGATCGTAACCCAGAAGGAAACAGAATTTATGGCTTTAGCAGTTGGTACGATGGCACCTGCCTTCACAGCCAAAGACACCAACGGTAACACCGTTTCTCTATCTGATTTTTCGGGGAAAACGGTAATTCTGTATTTTTATCCCAAAGACGATACTCCAGGCTGCACCAAACAAGCTTGTAGTTTTCGGGATGCCTATACAGACTATCAGGGAAAAAACATTGTAGTGCTGGGTGTCAGCAAAGATGATGAGGACTCGCACCAGAAATTCACTGAGAAATTCAATCTGCCTTTTCCCCTACTAGCAGATGTCGATGGCAGCATTATCAAAGCTTATGACGTTGAAGGTAGCAGCGGTTATGCCCAGCGTGTAACCTATGTTATTGATGGTGGCGGCAAGATTATTCATGTCGATTCCAGCGTTAATACTGCTTCTCACGCGAGTGATATTTTAGCGGCACTTGCTTCTTAAGCTGAGTGCAAGGTAAGCTAACCAAATAAAAAGAGGGGTATTATAAATACCCCTCTTTTTCCTAATTTGCAGTTTTAGGTTGGTTTCATACAACCCTTAGAAAATATCGAAAATTGCGACATTTTGTAGGAGCATGGCATTGCCATACCCCTACCACAAAGCAAAATCAACGTTGCAGAATTTTCCTTTAATAAATCAAACCACCCAGCTCTTTTTATTCCGGTTGTAAGTGGTTTTGAGGAACGACACCCAACACCAAAAATCATTTGTTAGGTTTCGTTCCTAGGTAGTTTCCTAAAAGATTAATTCTGTGTCGGTGTATTTGTAACTGGGTTTGTCTGATTGTTCGGGGAAGCTTGATTTTGATTGCGAAGCCGCTCTAATTGTAAACGCCTAAACTCATCGGCGGCAGTATTTATGTTTTGACGCTGTTCGATAGAATACTCATTCAAATCGCGAGTATTTCCCAGCGTGGCTCGATGAATTAAGTCTAAAACACCGAAAGAACTTCCATTGTCACTTCGAGAAAACGGATCTGTATTTTGCTCGTTTTGGAAGGTATCTGAAGGTTTTACTTCTCCTGGTGGAGTTAGGGTTGATTGAGCTAATGTTGCTTGAGGCAGCAGGCAAGAGAGGACTCCCATGCCAGCAAGGACACCGAAAACCAGCTGGGTTTTTATCTTCATGGCAATTTGGGGTATAACACGCTACTCATGATTGTACGTTAAGCAAAGCGGCGACGCAGCAGGGGTTGAATTGCTAGTAATACTAAAGCATCGAAACCGATAAGCACTAGCAGAGCTGCTCCAAAAGTTACAGCCCCCCACGGAGCCTGCATTACCACACTACCGAGTCCCCAGTCGCTATTAAGATATAGGTAGCGAATTGACTCAATGGCGTAACTTAGAGGGTTGAGGGTAGCAACTATCTGCAACCATTTGGGCATGAAGGACAAGGGAGCGAGGGCAGTGCTGGCGAACAGTAGCGGCAAGTTAGTAACAAAAATTACCGCAATTAGCTCGACGTGACCAGGTAAAGCAAAAGTCAAACCAAGGCTTAAAGCAGTTACGCCGACAACGAGGAGGAAGACAATTAGAGCGATCGCGCTCAACCCCAGTATATTTGGCAATCCCGCACCCAGCAAAGCACTAGCTGTAACAATTACAGCCGTTTGGATAAAGCTCAAAGCGATGATGTAAATAGCACTCGCCGCAACAATCGAGAATCGGGAAGCTAGAGGAGCCACCAACAAACGGTTAAGAAACCCGAATTCCCGGTCAAACATTACTGGCAACCCAGCATTCAACGCTCCCGCAAAGGCTGTAAAAACAATTACTCCAGCACCGAGAAATTGTCCGTAGCTGAGACTATTACCAAACAAGCCTTGAGGCGCATTTTGAAACAGCGCTCCGAACAAAACCAACCACATCAGCGGTTGAATTATCCCAGCAATTAGAGTAGAGGGACGGCGTTGCAACTGTATAAACAAACGCTTTGTTAAAGCCAGAGTTTCTTGAATAAAATCGCCAAGCAAACCGGATGCAACTGGTTGACTAGCAGCTTGTGGCTGCAAACGAATGTCAGGTTTTGGAGGTGTTAACGTACTACTCATCTGAATCTCCCTATGATAATTGTCGGGAGGCTGAGCCTCCCAAACCTCTGTCCTGGGCTGCGGCCGGGGAACGAGATATCAAAGCTATGCCTTGATATAAAATCTAAACCTATCGCATATTTTGTTTCTTCTCGGCCTTGGGATCGCGGCTAGCAGATGCTGCAAGTTCAGCATCCATCAAAGTTTTACCCGTAGCAGCCAAGTAAACATCATCTAAACTAGGTCTAGCTTGGGCAATGCCAAAAGTCGGTAAGCCTGCTGATTGTAATGATTGCTGAATCGTTATCAAAGCGTCACTTTGCGGCTTCACCACTAAATTTAGAGAGTTACCTTGAGCGCCATTGATAATCACTTCTTGGACAAAAGGTAAAGATACTAGCATATCTTTGGCTTTTTGGGCTTCCTCGATCGGGGAAAACTCGCGGATGCGGAGAGTAATGCGATCGCCTCCTACTTTATCCTTTAACTCAGACGGCGTTCCAGAGGCAATTACCACACCTTTGTCAATAATCGCCACCCGATCCGCCAGCGCGTCAATTTCCTCTAAATAATGGCTGGTAATTAACACAGATGTACCACTCGCCCGCAGCTGGCGTAAAAAGTCCCAAACCACCACACGGGTTTCAATATCCAATCCCACCGTCGGTTCATCTAAAACCAAGACATCCGGCTGATGCAACAACCCAGCTGCCAAATCCAGACGCTTGCGTAAACCTCCAGAATAAGTGCCAGTCTTTTTATCGGCGTATTCATGCAATCCCAGTAAACCCAGCACCGCTTCAATTCTCTGTTTCGCCACTGCACCGGGGAGGTGGTAAAGTGCAGCGGACAGTTGTAGCATTTCCCGCCCAGTTAGCACCTTATCCAGCGCAACTTCCTGAGCCACATAACCTAGTCTAGCCCTTGCCGCTCTAGGATTATCGATAACTGAGATGCCAGATACCTCAACTTTGCCAGCATCAGGCTTGGTCAAGGTACACAAGACACGCAGAGTCGTAGTTTTCCCAGCACCATTTGGCCCTAGAAGACCAAAAATTTCACCAGGTTCGACCTGAAAAGAAACGTTTTTAACGGCTTCTACTGAACCGTAGCGTTTGGCGAGCTTTTCGATTAAAACAGCGGGAGCCATAGATGTCCCAATTTTACAAATCTAAACAATCTTTATTTCTATTCTAACGGGCGAAGGATGCAGGGATTAAGCCAATAGTTCGTTGAAGCGGTTCGTATTAGGCCGGATGAAAATAATCGTATATCTCCTGAGCTAAACGCGGGCCAATACCGGAAACCTCAGCCAGCTGCTTTGGTGACGCTTCCCGAATATAGTCAACCGAGCGAAAATGCGCCAAAAGTTCCTTTTGTCGCTGAAAACCCAAACCCGGAATTTCATCCAAACGCGATCGCCTTAACTTATCACTCCGTTGCTGACGGTGGAAACTCACAGCAAAACGGTGCGCTTCATCCCGCAATCGCCGCAAAAGTTGCACGCCCGGTTGTTCCGCATCTGTCTGAAGTGGTAAAGATTCACCAGGTAAGAAAATCTCTTCTCGCTGTTTAGCAAGACTCACGACTCGCAAATCTTCCATCAAATTCATCTCTTGCAAAACAGCGACAACAGATGAAAGCTGACCTTTCCCACCGTCAATCATCACCACATCAGGCCAATCGGAATTTCCCACTCGTTGTAATTGCGGATCTTCAGCATACTTGCGAAAACGCCGCCCAATGACTTCCGCAAGACTAGCAAAGTCGTCAGAGTGACCAGATGTAACAGTGGGATTCTTAATTTTATAGTGGCGATAGTGCTGCTTTGCGGGCAAGCCGTCAATAAACACTACTTGGGAGGCTACAGCATTCGACCCTTGGATGTGGGAAATATCGTAACCTTCGATGCGGTGAGGTAAATCTGGCAAATCCAGAATCGCCGCTAAATCCTGCATCGCTTGTTCGTTGCGATCGCCTACTCGTTGCATCCGCGCCAGTTCGTGTTGGGCATTGCGCTCCACCATCTCAACCAATTCTGCCTTAGTTTGGCGCTGTGGCGCGAGAATACTAACTTTTCGCCCTTTGCGTTCTGTTAAGAATTCCCCTAGCATCTCGCCTTCTGGCAATTCATGCTGCACTAGAATTTCTGTGGGGATTTCCACAGACTCAGCGTTTTGGTAATGATCGTCTAAAACGCGCTGCAATATTGCTCCCGGAGTTCCTGAGTCCGCTTCAGCAACAAAGCCTAAACGTCCCACCAGTTTTCCCGCCCGAATCTGGAACAATTGAATACAGGCGTGTTTCTCGTCGGCGGCCAGAGCGATCGCATCCCGCGAAACGGTATCATCTGGCAAAGACACTTTTTGGTCAGCTGTCAGCGACTTTAACCCCGCAATCTGATCCCGTTTCCTCGCCGCTGCCTCAAAGTTTAATTCCGCCGCCGCTTGTTCCATTTGCGCTGTCAAGATGTCAATTAATTCGCCAGTGCGTCCCTGGAACACCATTGCTACTTTTTGCACTGTTTTATGGTATTCCTCTGGGGAAATAAGTTGCTGACAGACACCAGGACAGCGCCCGATGTCGTAATTTAGACAAGGACGATCTGTAAATAGCGGTTGCGGTCGTTGTCGCAGCATAAATATTCGCTTGGCTACTCGCAGGCTATTTCGCAACAGTCCTGCATCAGTATAAGGCCCATAATACTTGTCTCCTTTTTTACCTACGCGCCGATTTCTGGTGATGAAAATACGGGGATATTGTTCTGACCAGGTGATCAGTACGTAGGGATATTTTTTATCATCCTTTAGGAGTACATTGAAGTAAGGTTGGTGCTGTTTGACAAGATTTGCCTCTAGCGCCAAGGCTTCGGCTTCGGTGTCGGTGACGATGAATTCAATCTCGGCAACCTGGCGTACCATCATCGCAATGCGATCGCTTAATTTCTGAGAGTCTCGGAAATAGGAACGAACGCGCGATCGCAACTTCTTCGATTTGCCGATGTAGAGAATGCGATCGCACCCGTCCCGCATGATATAGACTCCCGGTTCTGGGGGAATCTCCTTCAGCCGATTCTCCAACCGTTCTGGATCTTTGACTAGCGGCAATGTTTTCCCCGCTGGGGTAATTTCAGCAGACGAGACATAACCGCTTTGAGTTGTAGCGGGGGATAACTCGTTCCCATCCCTCAGCATTTGCGGATCTGTCATAAACAAAGCACTCCTTGAAAGCAGCAGTCTTGAACTGGAATAGGCCTTTGAGAAAAGGGTAGCGCGATCGCTAAATCAGTAAAATCTCGCAAGATGTATTTTTGGACGATTTCCCAATTCAGTAGTATTTCAGGCTAGGCATTTAAAAAAAAATTAAAATCTCAGTAATATTTCGCACCTAGCACTATTTTTGTATTCTCTATAACCTAATTTTATATCAATTTTAAAGATTCGATAAAGGAATTAGTCTCTTGGATGAATTTATAGTAGTCAATTTGATTTTTATCTGGAATAAGTTAAATTAATTTTGAATTTTGATATGCTGATATAACCAAGTAATCGCTTTATTTACTACCTTACACACCCGGTTAAAGTCATGAAATTAGAAGAGTTTGAGGCTAACTACCGAAACGCTATGGATGAAACACTCAATCAACTTCAAACAGTTGTTTTCTTATTATCACGAGTCGAAACTCAGGTTGGGGAAATCAGTCATTCTATACAAACTCTTAGCAAAACAGTGGAGGAATATATTAACAAGAACAAAATCGAATAAATTGAACAAACTAACAAGAAGCCTCTTAACTCCCCATCTGGAGTTCTTCTTGTATGGCTTGCTTCAAATCAACGATATTTACAGGTTTAACGATAAAGCGACGGGCGCCCAATCTAAGAGCTTTTTCTTTGTCTACTTGAAAAGCAAAGGCTGAAACAACAATTACAGGAATGTGCAGCCAGTCTGTCCCTTCTTGGATTTGTTGGAGTATGGTATAACCATCGATATCCGGTAACTTCAAGTCTAGCAAAATCAAGTCAGGTTGGAAGTCAACCAGTGCCTGAAAAAAGCCCGATCCCTCTGCCAATGCGAAAACTTCGTATCCCAGATATCCTAGGTAGTCATTCAGCAACTCTCGATTCATGGGACTATCCTCAACGATCAAAATTCGCTTGGCAGCAGTGGAGGCGCTGGAGTTTAATTTTTGGTTGGTCGTTGAACTTTGTGTTTCGCTGCTCATGATTCGTTAGCTGTGAAGGATTGCTGAAAATTATATGAGCATTAACAGAATAATTGTGATTTATTTTACCTGAGCCTTCCTTAAAAATCTATGAAAATAAAAAGTTATATTATAATTGAGTTTAAAATGTAGTAAAAAATCAACCTGCCTCAGAAACTTATCTTTTCCCATAGCCCGCATCCCTAGGATAGGTATTGCCCAGACTTTGCTTTAGTGGCAGGCAATGGGGAAGATACGGTATGCACTATTTAATTATGTCCGCCTACTTATTGGCTAAGTAAACTATCCAAAACAGAAAAACTCTAACCTACTCCCAGCAAGGTTGAAATCAATTTGGATAAAATAGACAAGTAACTACATTCTTCAAAGCATTTTTCAACCACATTTTCTAAAGGAGTTTAACTTTGGCTTTGGTGCAATCGTCTTCTAATGCCAATGAATCTAAAGCACTTACCACTTTAGACCAGCTAGATAGCCCTCAAGAGTGGAATCTTTGTGACCTCTACAAAGGCTTTGACGATCCCCATCTGGCGCAGGATTTGCAGGTACTCCAGCACGATGCAAGCCAGTTTAGGCAAAATTACCGGGGAAAAGTCAGTTTCCTGACACCGGAAGAACTGGGGCAATGTCTGCAACAGCTAGAAGCATTGGCAGAAAAATCTGGCTATCTTTATGCCTTCCCTTCTCTGGTTTTCTCAGCGGATACGCGCAACAATGAAGCAAAGCAATTTCTAGATAAGGTAAGAGAAGCCTTAACTGGAATTGAAAACCAACTGCTGTTTTTTGACCTAGAATTGCAGGATTTAGACGCTGCTAAATTTAGCGAATTGCAGACATCAGCAGCCTTATCTACCTACAGCCACTACTTAGATCGGATCGCCCAATATCGCCCTCACAAACTTTCTGAAGAAGTCGAGCAAACCCGTAATCAAGATAGTTTAACAGGTCGGCAAGCGTTTATTCAATTGCGTTCTATTCATCTCGGCGAACAGGAGTATGAACCTGTTACCACGCCAGAGGGAAAAACATCTGACACCGAGGCGGAACTGGGTGCATTACTGTTTCATCCCTCAGCTGAGGTGCGCTACAACGCTTATCGGTCGGTGCGGAAAGTGATGCAGCAGCACAACTTGCTGTATGGCTATATTTTAAACACTGTGACGCAAGATCATCGGCTGGAAAGTCAGATGCGATCGCACGCCTCGACGTTGTATAAACAACTGTTGGCGGATGAAGTCTCGGAGGCTGTGTTTCGGGCGATTATGGAAGGAACGCGATCGCGTTTTGATCTGTTCCAACGATACTATCAGCTAAAAGCAAAATCGCTGAATCAAGAAATTCGCATTTGCGACATCTATGCACCTTGGACAGATGGCGACGACCAGGCTGCGCCAATTGAGTACAAAAATGGTGTAGAAACTCTGCTATCTGCTTTAGAACAGTTTGACATCAACTATGCTCGACGGGCAGAAGAATTTTTCGTGAAAAACTGGGTAGATGCCAAAGTGCGTCCCGGTAAGCGCGGCGGTGCCTTCTGCTCGTACACTCATGGTAAACACAGTTACTTGTTGCTTTCTTACACAGAAGATTACAACTCTCTGTTTACGTTAGCGCACGAGATGGGGCATGGCTTGCACTTTGCCTGGATAGGCGATCGCCAAACTTATTTTAACAGTAATCCGCCAATGGTGCTGGCAGAAATTGCCTCAACCTTTAATGAATTGCTGTTGTTGGATTACTTGCTGAAAACCGCTGGCGACGACGAAAAACTTAAGCGATCGCTAATAACTCGGCAATTGGAAGATCAGCTAAATTTACTATTCCGCCAAAGCACAATTAGCCGCTTAGAATTGGCAATTCACGAACGCGCCGTCCAAGGTAGTTTTGACCACACTTTTGTTAACGAAAAGTGGACGGAACTTTACCGCGAACTCTGTGGCGATACGGTGGAAATTTTACCCGAACACCAGTATGATTGGGCGCGGATTGGCCACATTTACTTTAAACCGTTCTACTGCTATCAATACACAGCTTCCAACATTGTCAGCCTCGCTTGTTACCAAAAATATCTTCAGGTAGGCAAAGATTTTATTCCTGGCTACCTGGATCTATTAGCAGCAGGGGGAAGCATGAATCAGGTGGAAGCGTTACGCAAGTATGTGGGAATAGACATCGAAGATCCAGCTACAATTAGCGGTGCTTTGACTTATGTTGAGGGTCTTTTAGATCAACTGCAAGCAACGCTTTAATCGCCCAAATTTCTCGTATTTCTCGCTACCAGGCTCAGCCTGGTAGCGCAGTTTAGGAGGCTGGAGCCTCCTTTCAAGAGCTGAAGAAAGTCTTTCCAAACGTACTGAGGAATTTGATAACGAATTTTATGACAATTTGCGATCGCGCTTCTGAACGACAATGCCTTGATGCTGGTGGTAGCATCCCACAAGGAACTGAGTGTTTACGGGAGTGAGTATCGGTTTGTCTGTGAGTTTTTTAACCTGGGTCACGTTCTCAAGCTGGGCGAACTGCTTACTGCCTAGAGGCTTCCAATGCTCATTTAGTTAATGAAGTTAATGAGAATGTTCTAAATGTGCAGTCTAATGGTTATGCCGCTGCCAGGAATTCAATGATTTGGTTGCACTTGAGGTACTGAAGAGGGAAAATTTTTCGGAATATCAGGTAATACATCAGCAGGTGGTATTGAACTTTCATTTGGGCTTGCAACATCAACAGTTGTCTTTTCACACGATGGTTTTCCAGAATCAAGAATTTCCTGTTTTAAATAAAATTCAATTTTATCTTTATTTACTATCCAGTCGCTATTAGTATATACAATATTCCAAATCCCAAAAATCATAATACACAGCATCGAAACAGAAAAATAGCGTAGTGCAGCTCGATATAGATCAAGCATAAAATTCGTTACACGCTCATTGTAATCTTGTGAGCTAAGTAGATCCTTGCATAACATTCTTTTAGCTACCTCTGAATTTGAAAAAATATAGCTATTGTCAGTAGTCTGGCTTCGATCAACTCCAAAGTATACCGTCAACAGAAAAATAGTAAGGAACAACAAAGTAAGTGGTAAGACAGACCAAATACCTATGGCTTTTGCAGATGCAATGCTTGTTGTACTAGAGATCAAACCAAGCAGCAGAGAAGTCAAGGTTAGTAAAGTGCGTGCTTTTGTATCTACTCTATCTCGGCGCTCTTTCACCTCTTTGTTTTTGTCCTTAAGAAAATCAATCTTGTCATCAGAAATATCGATTTCTTCAGGAGGAAGAGCAAGCTCACTCTTAGATTGATATTGTCTTTGCTGAACCTCAGCAAGAGTGCATTCGATCACAGAAAGCCGCATGAGTAACCATGTGATGTAAACCGATAAACTCATATCTGAGGTTATGAAAAATTGAGCTGCATTGACTTGAGCAATAAACTTGCTATGTCCGTTACTCCTTCTAAATCTAACCAAGCCCACTGACCATTCGGATTAACCTCAAAGAAAACCCACTTGTAATCTTTAGTAAATGCCATGTCAATCGCCGCAAATCTTAACTCGTAAGAACGACAAAGCTCTAATATTTTATTTCTTAAAAGAGAGGGTAAGGTGACTATTTCATATCGAGCATTTTGCATATTATTCTTTCGTATATCTATAGTTTGTAATTTATATTCTTTGGAGGCATAAATTGCAACAGCAATGACTTCATCATCTATTACGCTGATTCTAATATCGTATATTTTTTCAACTTTCTCCTGAAATAGAGTCGGACATAAAGACAAAAGCTCTCGGTTTTTATTAAGCTGGTTTAGACTAACCTCATTAGTAAAAATCAATGTATCTTCTTGGGAATTTTCTCTTTCGATATACCCATGAGAAATCGGTTTAACAATAAGACTTTCTTTACATTCTTTCCAAAAGTCTATAGTTTCTTCAAAAGATTGAGTGACTAAAGTTTTGGGAATTGTAATTCCTAGCCTTTTGGCGCGACTTAATTGTTCTATCTTGGATGCGGCTGAAGCGTTATTCCTTGGGTGATTAATCCATAATTTAGTAGGGATATGAGCTAAAAAACCCTCAATGGCTGCACTCCACTCACTAAGTGTATGTGCTTGCTCACCTTTGTCAAAAGTCTTTTTTACTGGCGGTTTCAGAGGTTGTGGTCTTCTATACCAGATAGAATTAATATTTTCTGGCACTAACGTTCGATGGTCTACAACAAGTGAGAGGTTATCAAACTTCAGGAGTTACGCAGTTGAACTGAAGATGCGGTAGAAGGAAGGAATGAATTGTTAGCTTCCATCGTTTCCAGTGCCTCTATGTGAACGTTGAACTGAAGATGCGGTAGAAGGA